>DATFLA010000031.1:0-18365 GCA_035268305.1 Bacteroidales bacterium
GTAAGGAAAATAATCCAGCTTTTCGAAGTCTTCAGGGGTACTCCATCATATACATGGCAAATTATCGACGAATGGATAGGTGTCCTTATTTCTGTGATGATAATAGGAGGTGTTATCCTTATCCGTGAACTGTTCTATTCACTCAAAAGAGCGGATATAGAAAGAGCCAGGTCGGAAAGAAGGGTCATTAATGCAATAATAAACACAGAGGAGAACGAAAAGAAAAGGTTTGCAAAAGACCTTCACGACGGACTGGGACCAATACTTTCAACAGTAAAGATGTCATTGTCTGCTTTGACTGAAAGAATAAAGGATCCTGCGGGAAACACAATATTAAATAACACAAACCACCTTGTTAATGAGGCGATTAATACTATAAAAGATATCTCCAATAACCTCAGTCCACATGTACTTTCCAACTTTGGACTGGCAAGTGCCATCGGCGCTTTCGTAACAAAGATCAATCAGGCTAAAATGGTGGAGATAGATTTTAAATCGAATATGGAAAACAAACGCCTGGAGAATGAAAAAGAGGTGGTTGTCTACAGGGCTGTATGTGAACTTATAAACAACTCCATACAGCATTCCGGGGCTTCGAGAATAGAAATCGAACTGAACAAACACGAAAAATTTATTACCTTGCAGTTTAATGATAACGGAAGGGGCTTCGATACTTCCAGCCTGCGCAAAGAGGATGTCAAAGGGATGGGTATTTCAAATATTGAAACCCGGGTAAAGACAGTTGATGGTGTCTTTATACTTGAAAGTACCCCCGGACGAGGGACAAGCGCACTGATCAAAATGATTGAGTGATCATTGCTTTCACATAAAGAAAAATGGATAAAATCAGAATAATCATAGCAGACGATCATCAACTGTTTCGTAACGGATTGAAAATTCTCCTGAATGCTTTCCCGGAATTTGAGGTTATCGGTGAAGCCTCAAACGGGGAAGAATTTCTGAGAATAATTAAAAATACAAAGGCAGATATTGCCCTCATGGATATCAATATGCCGGAAATGGATGGTATCGAAGCCACACGCAAAGGACTGAAGATCTCCCCGGAAATGGATATCATTGCCCTTTCAATGTATGGGGAGGAAGAATACTATTATAAAATGGTTGATGCCGGTGCTAAAGGATTCCTTGTTAAAGATTCAGACATCTCAGAAGTGAAGGAGGCTATCCTCACTGTAAGAAAGGGCGGAAGCTATTTCTCCCAGGAGCTTCTCTACCATGTGATCCAGAAAATCAAACACCGCGAAAACGAAAATAAAGCCGCAAATCTCTCAAAAAGAGAAAAAGAGATTCTTATAAAAATATGTGAGGGACTGTCTAACCAGGAAATAGCCGAAACCCTTTTTATAAGCAAAAGAACTGTAGATAAACACCGGGCAAACCTTCTTGGCAAAACAAATTCCAAGAACACTGCAAGCCTTATCCTTTATGCTATCAGGAACAAGCTTATTGAGATATAGGAAGGTGCAGAGAGATGGTCCTGCGGTCCTGCGGTGCGGGGTAAGGTTTAAAATGTGCGGCATTAGGGGTGAGGCTAGTTAAAAAGCACAGACCAGTTCCACTGTTACAGTGTTTTGTGTGTTTTATCAGATTATCAACATAATGGCAGAATCACATGATCTCGGGGAAAAAGGTGAAGCTCTTGCTGTTAAGCATCTGGCAGACAGGGGATTCAGGATAATGGCCAGGAACTGGACCTGGGGGAAACATGAAATAGACATCATAGCTGAGAAAGATGACACTGTAGTATTCGCTGAGGTTAAAACCCGGTCCGATAATTACATGATTCCTCCGGCCACAGCCGTTAACAAAGCCAAGCAAAAATCCCTTATACTGGCAGCAGAAGGCTACATAAAAAGATATAATGTGAACCTTGAAAGCAGATTCGATATTATTACTGTTGTTAAAAGTGATTCGGGATTTGAAATCGAGCATATAGAGGATGCTTTTTACCCAACACTAAGATAAGCGCTTATGGATATAGAATCGCTCAGGGATTATTGCATATCAAAGTCTGATGTTACCGAAAGTCTTCCCTTTGGCGATGATACCCTCGTTTTCAAACGCCGGGAAAAAATTTTTGCGCTCGTAAACCTGGAAGGAGACCTTAGCATAAACCTTAAATGCGATCCTGCTCTTGCCATTGAACTGAGAGAAAGGTACTCATCGGTAATACCTGGCTATCATATGAACAAAAAACACTGGAATACAATAAATATTGACGGGACTATTCCCGACAGGGAAATCTTCTCCTGGATAGATCATTCCTACAATCTGGTAATCAGGGATAAGTAAAATTCTTCCGGTTACCGGGATAAGTTAGTCCTCAGCAGGCTTCAGGCATCTGACTGCAGATTCCGCCATGCGGGTACATAAAAAAATTTCATTTTCAATTTATTTTATTAGTTTAGCAAATCATTCCTGGCGAACCAGGATTTTTTCATTCTTATAAAAACATACTGACATGAAAAACCGTATATTACTGGTACTGACCTTAGTATTTTTCATCAGTCCGGTTTACTCGCAGAAGAAAAGTACAAAATCAAAGAAAGGTGAAGGATATCTGTTCACTCCTGTAGTTGAACTCAAAGCCACTCCTGTTAAAAACCAGGCAGCCACAGGTACATGCTGGTGCTTTGCAACAACATCATTTATCGAATCGGAACTTCTGAGGAAGGGAAAAGGAGAATACGACCTTTCCGAGATGTGGATAGTAAGAAATAACTATGCAGACAGGCTCAAAGATAATTTTGAGAAAGATGGGAAAGGTAACCTCGGACAGGGAAGCGTGGGTCACGACTGGCTTATTGAGTACGCAAAAAACGGGATAGTCCCAAATGAGGTTTATACGGGACTTAACTACAGCCTGCCATACCACAACCACAGGGAGCTTAATACATTCATCAATGCTATAGCAACTGTTCCCCTGAAAATGAAAAAGGAAAGCGACCAGTATTTTGATATCGTTAATGACGTACTTGACACCTACCTGGGTAAAGTTCCATGTACTTTCACCTATAAGGGAGTGGGATACACTCCTGCATCCTTTACGGCAAGCCTGGGTATCAATCCAAACGATTATGTGGAAATTACCTCCTTTACAATATTCCCGTTCTATACGAAAGGACTCCTTCCCATACCAGACAACTGGAGAAAAGAGAAATATTATAATGTACCAATAGATGATCTTGTAAAGATAATGGATTATTCCCTGGATCATGGTTACACAATAGCCTGGGACGGCGATGTAAGTGAGAAGGGATTCTCCCATAAAAACGGGGTGGCCGTTATTCCTGAAGTAAATAACACCGACCAGTATACAAAGTCAGAAAAAGCAAAATTCGGTAAAATGACTCCGGAAGAAAGAACAGAGACAGCTTATAAATTTGAGGGGCCTTTCCCCGAGGCTAGGGTGACACAGGAATCGAGAGAAGAAGGTTATGATAACAAACAGACTACCGACGACCACCTGATGCATATGACAGGGATTACAAAAGATCAGGATGGAACAAAATATTATTTCACGAAAAATTCCTGGGGAACAGAACGTAATCCATACGGAGGCTATGTAAATATATCGGAAGAATATGTGAGGGCAAAAACAATTTCCATTCTTGTTAATAAAGACGCTATCCCTCCGGAAATAAAAACCAAACTGGGCATTTAAAATCATTCAAATAGTTACACTGAGAGCCACAGGATCCAGTTAATATATGGATCACAGAGAAAAACGGAGATAGTGTCTCCGTTTTTCTCTGTGTCGTCTCCGTGTAACTTAATATAACTCTGTGTAACAAAAAATCCTGTCCGGCTGATTAAACTGCCATAAGGTTGCAGCCCCGGATATCGCTGTTGTCGAATCTTCCGAGCACCTCAAAGCCGCCATCTTCATGCATCCTGCCAAGGTCGCCTGTCGCTATAAAGGAACAGGAGTTGATATTTGCCAGGTCGATGATATTGATTCCTCCCGTTTTTCCCGGTTCATCAATTATAGTTAAAGGATCCTGCGGGTCCCTGATCACTATTCTCATCCAGGGCGGACAATAGAAAATGCCATCGCCTTTTGAATATGCCTGGCTTAAAAGTTCCGTCATACCGTATTCAGAGTGCACAGCGCTGATATTAAGCTTCTCTTTCAGGATAGAATGCAGTTCAGCCCTTGTAATTTCCTTTCTCCTCCCTTTCATTCCACCTGTTTCCATGACAATAACACCTGAAAGGTCAGTGATAAGGTCCTCGGCCAGATCAAGCAGTGCAAAGCTGACCCCCAGGAGTAAAAGCTGTCTTCCCGAATCAGCGGCTTTTTTAACCAAACCCTGCAGGTCCCCCTGCTTTCCTTTGTAGAAACCGCTTAGGTAATGATTGCTCATTTTGATAAGCCTGTCGGCCATATAAACGAGGGACGAATCTTCTCGCTCCACGTAAGATGGCAGCAGGGCGGCAATAATATATTTACCCGGATCACCGTAAAATAACCTGAATGATGTATAAAAACTTGTTTCGTAAACAGCGGGATCCTGGACAAAATGCCTGCCTGGTACAGTACCAGTTGTTGAACTGCTGCTGAAGATCACCTTTTCAGGTTTAGTCCCGGTAATTACTTTCCTGTTCCTGAAAAACTCCACAGGCAGGAAAGATAAGTCTCTCAACGAGCGCGTTAACTTATCAAAACAACCCAGCCCCCTGGTGAATTCTTTCAGCACCTTGTTATTGTTTTTCTGATAATCAAATACCTCAAAAACAAGACTGAGAAACTCCTCTTCTGACCTTATACTGAAAATTTTATCGGTTAATCCGGATATCATTTCCCAGGGAAAGTTGCTGAGCCATCGGGCTGATAGACCCACCTGAAAGTACATTCACCATAGGCAATGCCATCGCGTGTTTCATTGACAGTACTGACTATCATAAACTTGGCATAATGATCATTACCTGTTCTATATATCCACACCTGGTTGGGAAGGATCGGATCCGCCATATCAAGCCAGCCTGAAACCTGGATATTCGTCAGGTTATAAAAAGCATTGGTGGCTGATGCTTCATCGGCATAGTCGCCAACTTTATAAAATGAAGCGGTCAGGTTATTAGACTGAAGTGTCAGCCTTTTGTCCTGTGTGTCCTGGTTTACATATAATAAAATATCGGGACCCGGATCGTCGAGAGTTGAAACCAGCTTTGCCTTTGAGAAGGAAAAACCATAAACATAGTAAGTGCTTGACTGGTATGTAATATTATCAATAGTATCTGTGCCGTCAGTACGTGTTGGTTCTGTCTTTGTACAACCTGTTGCATAGACAGTTGCCATTATCAGTATCAAGGCTATCCTTTTCATTATCATCACAAATTTAATATAAATAAGAGTGTTAGCAGTAATTCACAATCATTATTATACTCAGGAAACGCCGTCAAAGGTTAAATTATTGCAAATAAAGACATAATCGCCACCAGAATACTAATGCCGGATATGCTAAAAAAAGAAGCTGTTTCAAAACTCCCTTTGTCGTTTTGAAACAGCCCTGTATAACTTTGAGATAAATATACCTGTTATTCGCCCCTTATAGCCTTGATGCCCGGAAGAGCTTTCCCTTCCATATATTCAAGCATGGCACCACCACCAGTTGAGACATAGCTTACCTTATCGGCAAGACCGCTTTTATTAATGGCAGCAACTGAATCACCGCCACCTATAAGGCTGTAAGCACCCTTTGCAGTAGCAGCTGCAATTGCTTTTGCCACCGATGTTGTGCCCTTTGAAAATTTCTCCATCTCAAAAACTCCCATCGGACCATTCCAAAGAATTGTTTTTGACTTGTCAATCACAGCAGAAAACTCGTTGATTGTCTTTTCAGCAATATCGAGTCCCATCCATCCATCAGGAACTTCTTTGACGTCAGATACAGATGTACTGGCATCCTTATCGAACTTGTCACCATTGAGACTGTCGACAGGCAGGTAAATACTGACGTTCTTTTCTTTTGCTTTTTCCAGGATCTGAAGTGCCAGGTCAAGCTTGTCTTCTTCGCAGAGAGAATTACCTATTTTCCCTCCCATAGCCTTAATGAAAGTATAAGTCATACCTCCTCCAATGATGATGTTATCAACTTTGCTGAGAAGATTTTCGATCAGTAAAATTTTATCAGATACCTTTGCACCTCCCATTATAGCTGTAAACGGACGCTGAGGGTCTTTCAGGACCTTATCCATGGCAGCAAGCTCGCTGTTGATAAGAAACCCGAACATTTTATGATCCTCGTCAAAGAAATCAGCCATTACGGCTGTTGTGGCATGAGCACGGTGTGCTGTGCCGAAGGCATCATTGACATATATCTCTGCATAAGCAGACAATTTTTTTGCCATCTCTTTCTGCCTCACCTTCATCTCAGCCTTAGCGGCTTTCTTCTCTTCTTCAGTCACATTATCAGGAAGCTTTGGCTTACCTTCTTCCTCAGGGTAAAAACGGACATTTTCCAGTAACAGCACTTCACCAGGCTTAAGAGCGGCAGCCATTTTTTCGGTGTCTTCACCCAGGCAATCATCTGCAAAAAGAACGTTCTGACCAATATACTTTTCAAGAACAGGAATTACAGGCTTTAGTGAGAATTTCTCCATGCGGCCGTCGGGTCTGCCAAGGTGCGACATGAGTATCAGAGAACCTCCGTCTGCAATTATCTTCTTTATTGTAGGCAATGCTCCCCTTATCCTGGTATCATCAGTAACTACAAAGGTTTGTTTGTCAAGAGGCACATTGAAGTCGACCCTGACTATCGCTTTCTTTCCTTTGAAATTAAAGTCTTGAATCATTTTCATAGAACTTATATTTTATTGGTGAATAATATTTCTCCTGCAAACCTACTGCTTTTTTGGCAATAATTATTTGAGAAATATCAACTTCTTAACAATTATTGCTTTAAACCCGCCCAGCGTTTTTTTGCAGGTAAAAATTAGCAGGATATCTGTTTGTGTGAGAGTGAGAGGAAGCCGGTCTCTTCGGGCTCCCCTCCCGGGTGGGCCCGGAGGTGGCTCAGTCAGGTTAACGCGGATTTGTAATCCGGGCCTTCCCTGTCATACAGTCTCCAACCATTATTATATCAGCTTATGTTGAGTTTTTGTGGAACATTCCGGAAATATTATTGAACCAAACAATAATTATATATGTTTCCTCTTCATAAAAGATTAACTAAATTTGAAAAAAAATTATGGCAAAAGTTACATTAAAAGGAAGCCCGGTAAACACTTCAGGTGAACTTCCGGCAAAAGGATCAAAAGCTCCCGATTTCAAACTTGTAAAATCAGATCTTTCAGATCTTTCATTATCCGATTTGAAAGGGAAGAATGTAATCCTGAGCATTTCACCCAGTCTCGACACTTCGGTATGTGCCACATCTGTTCGTAAATTCAACGAAATGGCAGCAGGAAAACCAAATACAACTGTACTTGCAATTACAAAAGATCTGCCATTTGCCAATGGTCGTTTCTGCACAACAGAAGGCATTACAAATGTCCATGCTCTTTCCGGCTTCAGAGATTCTTCCTTCGGCAAAGCATACGGCATAGAAATAACAGACGGACTTTTCACAGGACTTTATGCACGTGCCATTGTTGTTGTTGGTGAAGACGGGAATGTAAAACATACCCAGCTTGTACCTGAAATAGCAGAGGAACCCGATTATGATGCAGCTCTTGCCGCGTTATAAATTATTGAAAATTAATTTTTATGAATTTCTCCCAGATACCGGGACAGAAAGAAATTATAGGAAAACTGCTTAAGTCAGTTCATGAAGAAAGAGTAAGCCATGCCCAGTTGTTTGCCGGTCCCGAAGGATGCGGCAGCATGGCTCTCGCTCTTGCCTATGCAAGGTATATCAGTTGTGAGAACAGGACAGAAACGGATTCCTGCGGTACCTGCAAATCATGTGTCAAATATGAAAAGCTGATCCATCCCGATCTGCATTTCGTATTTCCTGTAATAAAAGGCAAAAAAGCATCGGACCCGGTAAGTGATAATTATCTTGAGGAGTGGAGAGAGTTTGTCAGATCCTCCCCCTATTTTACTCTTAACAACTGGCTCGATAATATTGAAGTAGGAAATGCCCAGGGAATGATATTTGCTTCCGAAGCTGCCGAGATAATTAAAAAACTGAGCCTCAAGACATTTGAATCTGATTTTAAAATAATGATAATCTGGCTGCCTGAAAAGATGCACCAGGCAACAGCCAACAAGCTCCTCAAGATGATTGAGGAACCTCCTGAAAAAACTCTTTTTCTGCTTGTCTCAGAGGAACCTGACAAGATAATTCCAACCATTCTGTCGCGATGCCAGATGGTAAAAATACCTGCATTCAGAACTGAGGATATCTATGGCTACCTTGTTAATAAGGCAGGTATCCAGGAAGAAAAGGCTTCCGATATAGCAAGAGTGTCCACAGGCAATCTTTCAAGGGCAGTCGAATTAAGCAGGAATGAAGAATCATCACTTGCCAACCTCGATAAATTCAAAACCCTTATGCGATTTGCCTGGAAGCGCGACATAATATCACTGATAAGCTGGTCGGAAGATCTTGCCGCTACAGGAAGGGAAGCACAAAAGAATTTTATATCATTCTCACTAAGACTGCTAAGGGAAAACCTTATGCTCACACTGGGACAGAAAAAGAATAACCTTGTTTACCTCGCCGGCGAAGAAGCAGCATTCTCAGGGAACTTCCACCCTTTCATCAATCAGAAAAATATTTTCCAGCTGACAGATGAATTCAACCAGGGTTACTCTCACGTTGAAGCCAATGGTAATGCAAGGATCATCTTTCTTGATCTGGCGCTGAAAGTTACCCGTCTAATCAGATGATGATTATCCTGTTTATTGAAATAACATATTAATTGACTATTTTTGCAGGATAAATCCGTTAGGATATCATTATGACAGATTTTGAAGATATTCAGGGTCAGAACGGTGAAGAAGCCGCAATGCCCGATATAACATACAAACCCGGCTACAATAAACTCGATTCATTCAACTGGTTGAATGATGTTGAGAACATACCGGGGGAAAACGATATTGTTGAGATCCGTTTTAAGAACACAAGAAAAGGTTTTTTCAGGAATGTAAACGGGTTGAGACTTGAGATAGGCGATGTAGTAGCTGTTGAGGCTTCTCCGGGCCACGATATAGGACGCGTATCAATGACGGGCTTTCTTGTCCTTGATCAGATGAAAAAGCTAAAATCCATCCCGTCACCCGATGACATGAAGAAGGTTTACAGGAAAGCCAAGCCTGTTGATATACAGAAATGGGAAGAAGCTAAAAACCTGGAAGTACCTACAATGCTCCGCTCACGGGAAATTGCCGAAGACCTCAACCTTAACATGAAGATCGGGGATGTTGAATACCAGGGTGATAAGACAAAAGCAATATTCTATTATATTGCCGACGACAGGGTCGATTTCCGTCAGCTGATCAAGGTCCTGGCGGAAGAATTCAGGGTAAGAATAGAAATGAGGCAGATAGGTGCAAGGCAGGAAGCAGGCAGGATTGGCGGAATAGGATCGTGTGGCAGGGAACTGTGCTGCTCCACTCATATCACCAACTTCATTTCAGTTACAACCACACATGCAAAATACCAGGAACTGACACTGAACCCGCAAAAGCTTGCCGGCCAGTGCAGTAAGCTGAAATGCTGCCTGAATTTTGAACTCGATTGCTATGTGGATGCCCAGAGATCATTCCCCTCGCGTGAAATACCCCTCGAGGCCCTCGACTGTACCGCCTGGTTCCAGAAAATGGAGGTCCACAAAGGTATTTACTGGTATTCCACCGACGCCAACTCAGCTGCCAACATGATAGCCTTACCTGTTGAAAGAGTAAGAGAGATACAGGCAGTAAACAGGAAAGGGAAAAAGGTTGAAAAACTTAAATTAACTGAAGAGTCATGGGAAGTGACTCCTGTCTCACATGATCTCCTCAAAAACAACAGCCTCACACGATTCGACCCTCCTGAAAAGAAGAATAACCAAAACAAGAATAACCGCAAAAGGAAAAAAAGAAGGTTCAATGGTAAACCGAATAAATAAATATCCACTGATCTTTATCCTGGCTTCCATAACCTGTCTGCTTTCCTGCCACAGGAACATAATTTATACGGATACACACGACATGCAGGACAAAATATGGAAACTGCCGGATGCTCCGGTATTCGAAGTACCCATAAAAGATACTGTGACCCGTAATAATGTCATCTTCACAATTCGTACAGGACCCTCTTATCCGTTCAGGAATATTTACCTCTTTGTATCAACAACATCCCCCAATGGCAGCGTGATCACCGATACTCTTCAGTATTACCTTGCCGACAATAAAGGGAATTGGTATGGAAAAGGCTTTGGTGATATCCATGAACTGAGCCTCCCGTATAAATCAAATGTGTTTTTCCCCGAAAAAGGCACCTACCGTTTCAAAATACAGCACGGGATGCGTATTGAAGACCTTAAAGGAGTCTATGACTTCGGATTAAGAATTGAAAAATACAGCAAATAAGTTACAATTGTGGGCAAGAATAAACTGGCCAGGTGGAGCGAGATGGAATCATTTACCAATGTTATTCAACCACTTTTGGGTGAAGTATCGGCACAGACCACCCCGTAAAGGGAACCTGGAATGAGAAAGTCTTCGGCAACACCAACCCTGTTGTACTGGAACTGGGATGCGGTAAAGGTGAATATACAACCGGACTGGCATCAATGGAACCCGACCGTAACTATATAGGAGTTGACATAAAAGGGGCACGGATGTGGAGAGGCGCCAAGACATCCCACGAAAACAATATGACCAACGTCGCCTTCCTCAGGACAAGAATTGAGTTTATAACATCTTTTTTTGGCACTGATGAGGTTGATGAAATATGGATAACATTCCCCGACCCACATGCCGGAGGCAGACATTCCAACAAAAGACTTACCTCGGCCTGGTACCTGAACTCTTACCGTATGTTCCTGAAGGACAAGGGATTTGTTCACCTTAAGACAGATAGTGATGAACTGTTCCGTTTTACCCTTAATCTTGTTGAAGCAAATAATCTGGAACTTGTATTCTCTACAACAGATCTCCACTCAGGAAATAATAAAGCCGAACTGGCGGAAGCCTTCAGGAAAAATTTTGCTGGTCCAGTACTCTCCGGATCCTTTGCCGGGGAAATACTCTCCATAAGAACTCATTACGAGAATATGTTCATCCGGTCAGGATCAAATATCAATTTCCTCTCTTTCAGACTTGATAAAAACAAGGTTATCAAAGATGCTACGCCAAAAACCAGATAGTAATGATTTCTTCAGCAGGGTATATGAAGTAACAAAACTCATACCCTTCGGAAGGGTTACATCATATGGCGCTATAGCTCAATACCTGGGCTCCGGGCGATCAGCAAGAATGGTAGGATGGGCTCTTAACGCCTGTCATAACAATCCGGAGTTTATTCCCGCCCACCGTGTTGTCAACCATAAAGGACTCCTGACAGGGAAATTCCATTTCGGCAACTCGACAACTATGGAACAACTGCTGCAAAATGAAGGTATAGAGGTGGAAAATGATGCCATTGTCGATTTTGATAAAAAATTCTGGAACCCCCTTACAGAACTGAAATAGAAATTTTGCTATCTCCCGTTTTTTTGGTAAAATTGTAACTTATTTGTAATTGATTTAAATAAAAATAGAATCAGTCTTCCGGCCTTGTGCTGATATGAAGGGGGAAATAAAAAAAGGACGACACAAAACATGGGCCGGACAACATTCAAACATGTATAATATTTTAATTTACAGTACATTAAATCTCAAATATTTTAAAAATGAGCTCTGAAAAAAAAATCTTAAAAGCTCTTTCCCGCATTGTTCATCCTGATAAAGGAAAAGACATTGTGACACTGGGGATGGTTTCAAAAATCGACCAGGGCAGTGAAGGTATATCAATTACCCTTACTCCTGAAAAATCAAACGACCCTTTTATTGCTTCAATAAAAAGCACAATAGTTAAAACTCTGAAGGATGAGTTCGGACCCGATACTGTAATCCGGGAAATAAAAGTTGAACCGCGTATAGTAGTCGGCAAGTATAAAGAAAAGGATAGGGACATACTTCCCGGTGTGACAAATATTATAGCTGTCTCATCCGGTAAAGGAGGAGTAGGAAAAACAACAGTTGCCGTTAACCTGGCCATAGCGCTGGCACGGAACGGCTTTGAGGTAGGGCTTCTCGATGCCGATGTATTCGGTCCTTCCGTACCCAAGATGTTTCATGAGGAAGACTACCGCCCGGAAGTAAAAAGGGAAAACAACACCGATATGATAGTACCTATGGTGAAGCATGGTGTCAAAGTGTTGTCGACAGGCTTCTTTGTCGATCCGGAAGATGCTGTCATTTGGAGAGGTCCAATGGCTTCTAATTTTCTTAAACAGCTTATCACCCAGGGAGAGTGGGGTAAGCTTGACTATCTTCTTGTGGATCTTCCTCCGGGAACAAGCGATATTCATCTTACACTTGTACAGGAAGTGCCTGTAACAGGAGCAATAGTGATCACAACGCCACAGAATGTTGCACTTGCAGATGCGCTTAAGGGTATCTCAATGTTCCGTAGCGATAAGATAAATGTACCCGTACTTGGCCTCGTGGAAAACATGTCGTGGTTCACCCCTGCAGAGCTGCCGTCAAACAGGTATTATATCTTCGGAAAAGACGGGGGCCGTAACCTGGCTCAGAAAATGGATGTCCCGCTGCTAGGTCAGATCCCTCTTGTACAGAGTATCTGCGAAGGAAGCGACAATGGAACCCCTGTGGCACTCGAAGACTCTGTAACGGGTAATGCTTTCCTGCAGCTTGCTGCGGAGCTGGTTACCAGAACAGAGGAAAGGAACAGGGATCAGAGACCAACAACAAAAGTTGAAATATCACAACAATAAAAGAAAAGGTTATGACAACAGACACTGTTAATATCAGGGAACGAGTCAGCAAGGCACTGGAAAGGGTCAGGCCTTATCTGCAGTCCGACGGTGGCGACATCGATTTGATAGATGTTACGGAGGATATGACTGTTAAGGTCAGGCTCACCGGAGCGTGCTACGGATGCCCCTTCAGCATGCAGACCCTGAAAGCAGGTGTGGAACAGGCTATAATGAAGGAAGTGCCGGAAATAAGAAGAGTTATTTCAACCTGACAAAGGAGTTCCTGCCAATTTTATTTACCTTTGGAATACTATACACAACTTTAGTCAGTTATAGTATTAAAAGTCCGTTTTTGGCTCCTGGGAATACATTATATAGGTATCTGGTGATAATAGTGTTGCCATTGCTGGTAACAAATTGTTCGGTTGAGAAAAACACGGACGCAAGCCGCTTTTATAATAGCATGACCGCAAGATATAACATATATTTTAATGGTTATGAGAGCTTTAAAGACGGCCTGGCAAAGATTGACAACCGTTACCAGGATGATTATGCTGAGATTCTTAAAGTTTTTGAGTTCAGCGATCCTGCTACGGCATCCTATTGCTCATCCGACATGGAAAGGGCAATACAGAAAGCTTCCAAACTTATCGCACTGAAATCTATCACGGCCAAACCGGAGATAAAGCCCGGACAGGAACTGACAGAGAGAGAAAAAGAGCTGCTCGACCGTAAGGAATATAATGAATGGGTCGATGACAGCTATCTTCTTATTGGAATGGCCCGCTTCTATAAACATGAATTTAAAGAAGCCGACGATGTTTTCAGCTATTGTACCTTAAATGCCAATGATCCTGTAATAAAGGAAGAAGCAACAATATGGCTTGCCAGGATAAACAATGAACAAGGAAATTATCCGGAAGCAAAGAGCCTCCTGAACAGCCTTAAAATTACAGGTGATGATTCCAGGTCGCTTAGGGCAATGTATTATACCACAGAAGCCGACATGTATGTAAAACAGAAGAAATACGAGGAGGCAATAGAACCGCTGGACAAATCAATTGACCTTGTCAGGGGTAAGAGGAACAGGTACCGGTTAACCTATCTCCTCGCCCAGTTGTATGAACAGACAGGCGATGGCGCCAAGGCCACGGAACTCTACCACGAAGTGGTAAAAATGAATCCTCCCTATGATGTGGAATTCAATGCGAGAATAAACATTGCAGGCGTGTTTGATGTTAATTCAGGTAACCCGGAAGTTATCGGGAAAGAACTTGAAAAAATGCTCCGTAATCCTAAGAACAAAGACTTTCAGGATCAGATATATTTCGCACTGGGGAATCTTTCCATGAAGGAAGGGAAAAAGAGTGATGCCCTTTCCTATTACAGGAAATCTGCTTCAGCAGCATCTCAGAATCTGAACCAGAAAGGCAGGGCATACCTTGCCATGGCTACTTACTATTACAACATACCTGACTATATGAAGGCCGGGAAATTTTACGACAGTACAGTATATTTTATCGACCAGAAGCATCCCGATTACACGGAACTGAAAGCAAGGTCGCTGAACCTCAATGCTCTTGTATCACAACTTGAAATAATACAGAGAGAAGACAGCCTGCAAAGGATCGCAAAAATGACTGAGACAGAAAGAAACAATTATATTGCCGCAATTATAGATAAGGTAAAGAAAGCTGAGAGTGAAGGTAAAACATCACAATATTCTGACAGGTATAACCTGGGTCAGTATTATGAAAACGAAAGGCGCTTCCAGGGCAACATCCGCCAGGAGGGAAGCTGGTATTTCTATAACCAGACAGCCCTTACATTCGGACGTACAGAGTTCCGGAGAAGATGGGGAGACAGGAAACTGGAGGATAACTGGAGACGCTCCAACAAAACCAGGGTTAATGACCTGCAAACAACAGCGGTGCCACCAGAAGGTGCCAACATGGCAACCGACTCAACAACAGCACTGATGAATAATAAAAACCCTGAGTTCTACCTGCAGAACCTGCCGCTTACAGATTCCCTCATGGCACAGTCGAACGAACTTATAGCGACAGCCATGATGGATGCCGGGAAAGCATATGCAGAAAAACTAAAAGACACAGGTAAAGCTGAAGAAACATGGGAATCACTTATAGACAGGTTCCCTGCCAACGACCTTGTACCGGAAGCATTATATAACCTGTATAACCTCATTAAGACTTCAAATCCCGGTAAGGCCGAGATTTACAGGCAGAAGCTTCTTGAGAAATACCCCGACAGCGAATATGCAAGGATATTGTCCGATCCTGCCTATTATGAGAAGAAAATGGAAGGCACAAGGAGAAACGAACTTCTGTACGAGTATGCTTATGACGCTTTTAACAAGGAGGATTTCAAAAAAGCGCTGGCTGTTTGCGACAGCGCGGTCACAGTCAATCCTAAGAGCAATCTTGCTCCCAAATTCATGCTCCTTCACGCCTATTCCACAGCCAGGATAAAAGATGAAAGAACTTTCAGACAGGAACTGAATGATCTTATAAAGAAATGGCCCGGCACCGAGGAGAGCAAAAGAGCCACAGAACTTATTGCATATCTTAACAAGAAAACCCCTGAACTGAAGGTTGAAGAAGATAAAAAAATTGCAGCCAGGCTTTATACTGCCGATACTACCTCCGTCCAGAGATTTGTACTTATCATCACCGACCCTGCCTTCAACATAAACCAGGCTACCTTCGATGTGATAAGCTATAATATCGACAATTTCACGAATAATAATTATAAAACTGAGGGCACCCTGATAAACAACCAGTATATCATGATCACTGTCTCGGGATTTAAGAATTTTAACACCGCCCTGGACTATTACAGGTCTTTCAATGCCGCCAGCCCGGTCAGGAATCAGAAGGGATCTCCAATGATGTCATTTGTTATAGGTGATAATAACTTCAAGGTACTTAATGATGATAAGGATCCCGAACGGTACAGGCTGTTCTTTACACAGGAGTATCTTAAATGAGAAAAATCAGGATATTATGGACCGATGATGAAATTGAGGCTCTGAAGCCTCATATATTCTTCCTTGAGGAAAAAGGTTACGAGATTGATACCTGCTCCAATGGTAATGATACTCTCGACCTTGTGAGACAAAACTGGTACGATCTTATTTTCCTTGACGAAAATATGCCCGGATTGAGTGGTATCGAGACGCTCCGGCTTATTAAAGAAATAAGGACCGACATCCCCATTGTTATGGTAACAAAAAGTGAGGAGGAGAATATAATGGAGGCTGCCATAGGATCAGAAACAGCCGACTATCTTATCAAGCCGGTCAAGCCCAACCAGATACTCCTTGCAATAAAGAAAATACTCGATCAGCGTCGCCTGGTGACCGAGAAAACAACAACAGACTACAGGCAGGATTTCAACCGTATAAGCGGCATGATCTCTTCAGCTTCTAACTTCACAGACTGGACAGACCTGTACAGGAAAATAGTGTTCTGGGAATCAGAACTTGAAAAGTCGGACGATTCTGGAATGGATGAGATTCTTCAGATGCAGGAGAATGAAGCAAATAACGCCTTCTCCCGTTTTGTTATGAATAATTACATCAAATGGCTCGAACCGGGAAACAAGGATGCTCCCATAATGTCGCATCATCTGTTCGCCCGGAAGATATTCCCAAAGCTCCACCCCCATAAGCCTCTATTTTTCATCCTTATAGATAATATGAGATACGATCAGTGGAAAACTATTGCTGCCGAACTGACCGGGCTCTACAAGACAACAGAAGAAGATATCTATTACAGCATCCTTCCTACAGCAACCCAGTTCAGCAGAAATTCCATCTTTGCCGGTATGATGCCCTCACAGATAGCAGAGACCCTGCCCGACCTGTGGATCAATGACGATGAAGACGAAGGAAAGAATAATTATGAAGAGTTCTTGTTTCAGAACCAGTTAACTAAAAAAGCTCTGAAGTATAAATGGTCGTATTACAAGGTTTCCGGCAGTGCAGAAGGGAAAAAGATTAACGAGAAGATCCATTCCATGCTTGACAACGACATCAATATCCTAGTATTCAACTTTGTAGACATGCTGTCGCATGCCCGGACAGATGTAGGACTCATTCGCGACCTTGCCAGTGACGAGAGAGCTTACAGGAGTGTTACCCGCTCGTGGTTCCAACATTCATCCCTCTTTGAGCTACTTAAAACTATTGCTGCACATCATGTTAAAGTGATCTTCAGTACCGACCACGGAACAATAAGGGTACAGAACCCTGTTAAGGTGATCGGCGACAGGAATACTTCCTCAAACCTGAGATATAAAATGGGAAGGAACCTCGATTATGATCCTAAAAAAGTATTCGAGGTTATAAATCCTGAAAAAGCTTACCTGCCCAAATCCAATATAAGTTCAAGATATATCTTTGCTTTGAATAAAGACTATCTTGTTTACCAGAATAACTTCAACCAGTATGCAACATATTACAGGGAAACATTCCAGCACGGGGGCATCTCGATGCAGGAGATGCTGCTGCCTGTAATCACCCTGGAACCTGTATAAACCGTCATCGCGGCACATGGAAATAATAATAAAAGATAAAAGACACCTGCATTCAGCTGTAAAAAAATTGCTGGAATATTGTAAGGGAAGCAGGATATTGGCTTTCTACGGGCCCATGGGTTCGGGTAAAACCACTATAATAAAGTCTATATGTGAGACTATGGGTGCCGAGGATATTATCAGCAGTCCCACATTCACCCTCGTTAATGAATACCGGACAAAGAACGGGGAATCGCTGTACCATATCGACTTTTACAGAATACGCAAGGCGGAAGAGGTATTTGATTTTGGCATTGAGGAATATCTCTATAGCCACTCATATTGTTTTATGGAATGGCCTGAACTTGTTGAGGATATACTACCTCCCTCCACAATCCGCATTCGGATCACTGTCGGCGATGATGAGTCGCGGATCCTTTCATTACCATAAAATTTTCTATTTTGTACAGAATTGCAAAATATTTACCTTTGGGAAAATAATCCTGATCAATCATGAACGATAAAGGTAAGAGCGGGAGTGTCCCATTTGGCAACACTGCTTTTATGCCGAAAGAAGAACTTCTTGAGACTGCAGTTAAGAACAGGAAAATTACTATTGGAATCCCCTGTGACCGTAAGGATGATGAAAAACGGGTGGCACTGACACCTGAAGCAGTGAACCTGCTTGTTGAAGGAGGAAATGAGGTTATTGTTCAGAAAGGAACCGGCCTCGGAGCCAACTATACAGATAAGGATTACAGCGAAAACGGAGCTATAATAAGCGATTCGGCAGCCAGGGTTTACAGTGCCGATGTTGTTATAAAGGTTGCACCTTTCTCTGAAAAGGAAACTGATTATCTTATCGGTAACCAGCTTGTGATATCATATCT
>DATFLA010000032.1:0-5833 GCA_035268305.1 Bacteroidales bacterium
CTGATATTTTAATTCTTTTTTAAATCACACGTTTCCTAAAAATCCATGCAAAGTTCTATCTGTCCTAAATAATTGTTATCCTGACATATTAGCCATTGATTTCCCATAATTCTAAAAAATCATTTAAACACTGATTAAAAAAATTTGCACGATAATTCATTTTATCTTATCTTTGACCAATTAGTTAAATTATTTGGTTAATCCCTCTGGTTAAATCTTTTGGTTAAACATGACTGATTCAGAAAAACAAACAGAAGAGAAGATATTCGATGCAGCTACACTCGAGTTTACCGAACAAGGTCTGTCCGGCGCACGGATGCAGAATATTGCCGACAGGGCAGGAATAAATAAAGCCCTGCTTCATTATTATTTCCGAACAAAGGACCACCTCTTTGAAGCTGTCTTTTCAAAAATGGCCAGGAACCTATTTACAAAATTCTCACCACTGCTCGATGATAGCCTCACTCTCCCTGAAAAAATCAGATTCTTCTACAGGGAACATATCAGCTTCCTCCAGGAAAATCCAGGACTGGCCGGATTCTTAATAAGCGAAATAAACAGGAACCCGGAAAGAATAAAAAAGCTTATTAATAATGTGGATTTTAAAAAGATATGGACAGATATTTTTAGAATACACACCAGGGAACTAAAGGAATATAACATTAATGAGGATAACCTGCCACAAATAATGACAACCATTATATCTCTTTCTGTGTTTCCATTTGCAGCAAAGGGAATTTTTGAAGTGGTGTTCAGCAGGATTGGAGTTGATTACAATAAATATATAGAAGAGAGAAAAGAATTTGCCGCCGACTTTGTCCTGAAGGCCCTGAATTGTCAATGAATGAAATAATATAATTCACTAATGAAAAAGAAAATACTTTTTACCTTACTCCTGGGCACCTTATGGCCTGTATACGGGCATGCCCAAAAAGCATTTACTCTTAGGGAATGCTACGACCTGGCAGCCGCCAGGACAGCACTAGCGGGAGAAAAAGCATCTTATGCCGACATTTCCGGACTAAAGGAAAACAATATTGCCAAAGGCTGGCTACCCACCCTCGATGCCAACGGAAGTTTCATATATAACTCTTCTGTTATAGACCTGAGCTCAGCTCTTGGTTCATTACCCATACCGGGTATAGCAAATGCCATTAAACCGTTGCCACATGAACAGTATAAAATAACTGTCGATATTAACCAGGTATTGTACGATGGCGGAACTATAAAAAGAGCACGCGACCTTGAAAAAGCGGGACTTAAAGTGAGCGAGAAGCAGACAGAAGCCGATATATATAAACTGCGCGACCAGATTAACGGTTATTACTTCAATATAATGCTTCTTGAGAAACAGAAGGATCTTCTCAATAACTACCACGACCTGATAGTTAAAAAGATTAAGGCAATGCAATCAGCTGCAGATAATGGAGTAATACTTAAATCGGATATTGATGTCCTTTCTTCCGAAAAAATTAATCTCGAGCAACAACTGGCAGAGAATCTAATTCGTAAAACAGCCCT
Organism: Bacteroidales bacterium; assembly: GCA_035268305.1. Classification (GTDB taxonomy): domain Bacteria; phylum Bacteroidota; class Bacteroidia; order Bacteroidales; family VadinHA17; genus LD21. The sequence continues at coordinate 1,522 of DATFLA010000032.1, forward strand.
TCTAAAAGTACTGTCAGATATTACTGGTACAGAAATAGACAGTTCTGCCCGCTTTGTGATTCCTGACGTGCCCGGAGAAGTAACAATCAATATAAACAGACCCGAGTTACAGCTTTTCGACCTGAAGAAAGATCAGCTTGACGCAGGTATCAAGATGCTTGGGAGTAAAAGGATGCCGGTAGCCTTCGGATTTGCCACACTCGGATATGGGAATCCCCCGGGTAGCAATTTTTTTAAAAATGAATTTGCACCTTATTATATAGTCGGGGCCGGAGTAAAATGGAATATCTTCGACTGGAATAAGGTACGCAATGAAAAAAAGATATCTGTCCTTCAGGAAAATATTATCGATGACAGGAAAAATGATCTCACCGATAACCTCAAAAGACAACTGGAGATAAAAAACGCGGAAATAATAAGCCTTTCTAAGATGCTTGAATCGGATGAAGGACTTATTACACTCCGGAAAAGAATCACGGCTGCTTCAGAATCACAATATAATAATGGTACAATAACAGCCACAGAATATCTTAACCAGGTTACAGCCGAAAGACAGGCGGTGTTAAATTACGAGATCCATAAGCTTAACCTGGTACTTGCCAGGGTGGAATACATGAACATATGCGGTATAGATCCCGAATAAAACAACCTTCAAATAAAAAGAAAATAATTTATAAAATCCAGACAAATGAAAATCAGGTTACTAATATTACTTGCAGCCGTGACCCTTGCCGGATGCAGGAATAATTCCGGTGAAGCTGACGCCTACGGAAATTTTGAGGCTACAGAAGTCGTTGTTTCAGCAGAAACAGGCGGCCGTATACTGAACTTCAACTGTACAGAAGGTTCTTCTCTTGCGAAGGGTGATACAATTGCCCTTGTCGACACTACTCTGCTGCACCTTCAGAAGGCTGAAATAAAGGCTTCCATGAAGAGCATCAGGACGCGCATATCATCAATAAATGCACAGAATGCAATACTTGAACAGCAGATCGACAACATAAACATTAATGTTGACAGAATAAAGAACATGCTGAAGAATGATGCGGCTACCCAGAAACAACTGGATGATCTTACCGGTCAGGTCGCCGTTATCCGTAAACAGATAGCTGCTAACAATACCCAAAATGCCTCAGTAGCAGCGGAACTGACTGTAGCCGAAACAAAAATGGCCACAGTTAATGAACAGGTAACAAGGAGTTGTGTAAAAAGTCCTCTTACGGGAACAGTCATCGAAAAATACGCAGAACCCGGGGAGATGACAGGTCAGGGAAAACCTCTTGTAAAAATTGCCGACCTTTCAATTATCAAATTAAAGGTATATGTCAGCGGTGCACAGCTGGGAAGCATCAAGACGGGTCAGCAATGTACCGTAAGGATCGATAAGGGTATGAAGGGCTATGCCAGTTATCCCGGGACCATCAGCTATATTTCCGACAAGGCTGAGTTTACTCCAAAGATAATACAGACCAAGGAAGAACGTGTAATACTTGTATATGCCGTTAATATCGACGTTAAGAACGACGGATCAATGAAATCAGGTATGCCGGGTGAAGCCCTCTTCTCTGAAACGGAATAATAACATGAATATACCTGTTATAGAAGCATCGGGCATTAACAAGTCTTTCGGGGATACAAAGGCCCTTAAGGATATCTCTTTTTCGGTTAGCAAGTCGGAGATTTTCGGGTTCATCGGCCCCGACGGAGCCGGTAAGACAACTCTCTTCAGGATAATCACCACGCTGCTGTTGCCCGACAGCGGAACTATGAGCGTCCTGGGTCTCGACAGCAGAAAGGACTTCAGGAAACTGCGCAGGAACATTGGATATATGCCCGGTCGCTTCAGTCTCTACCAGGATCTCTCGGTCGAAGAAAACCTTGATTTTTATGCGACCGTATTCGGGACCACTATCGAGGAAAACTATGATCTTATTGCAGAAATCTATTCCCATATAGAGCCGTTCAAAAAAAGACTTGCAGGACAATTATCGGGGGGGATGAAACAGAAACTTGCACTTTCCTGCGCCCTGATACATAAACCTGATCTGCTTGTACTTGATGAACCTACTACTGGGGTAGATGCTGTTTCCCGGTCGGAGTTCTGGGATATGCTGGGTAAACTGCGCGAACATAATATTACAATAATAGTATCAACTCCATATATGGACGAAGCAATGAGATGCGACAGGGTAGCTCTTATACAGAACGGTTCAATACTGGCTGTAGATACACCGGGGAAGATAAAAGAGGGATTTACCAAAAAGCTCTATACGGTGAGGTCGTCTCAGAAATATCATCTTATAACTTCACTGAGAAGATACCCTGATACCGCAACGGCTTATGCGTTTGGAGATTCAGTACATGTGACCTTTAAAAATGACATGTCATCCTTGAATCTTGCGGAATACCTTCGGAAAGAAGGACTTGATGATGTCCGTATCGATACAGCAGATGCCGGCATCGAGGACAGGTTCCTGGAACTAATGAATAAAGAAAATGACTGACGACAAGGTAATAATAGTAAAAAACCTGGTTAAGAAATTCGGATCCTTCGTTGCCAACGATAACCTGAATTTCGAGGTTGCAGCCGGAGAGATTTTCGGTTTCCTTGGTGCCAACGGGGCAGGAAAGACAACAGCACTGAGAATACTGTCGGGACTGTCGAAACCAACTTCGGGTGAAGTGAGTGTTGCCGGCTTTAATGCTTATAAAGAAACAGAGTTGATAAAGAAGAACATAGGCTATATGTGCCAGAAATTCTCACTTTATGAGGATCTGACTGTCAAGGAGAATATTATCCTGTACGGTGGAATTTACGGAATGCCGGGAGCCCTGATAAGGCAAAGACTTGGTGAATTGCTTACAGGATTAAAATTCAGGGGGTATGAAAACCGGATCATAGCCGATCTTCCCCTGGGACTGCGACAAAAGCTTGCATTCTCCGTGGCTTTGCTTCACGAACCAAGGATAGTATTTCTGGATGAACCGACAGGCGGGGTTGATCCGATAACAAGAAGACAATTCTGGGAGATGATTTACGAAGCATCCGCAAGAGGGATCACTGTTTTCGTAACAACCCACTACATGGATGAAGCTGAATACTGCGACAGGATATCAATAATGAATGAAGGCAGGATAGTAGCCCTGGATACACCGGGAAACCTTAAAAAACAATATAATGCCTCGTCTGTTGAAGAAGTCTTTATAAAAATTGCAAGGCCCGCTCAATGGTCCTCTGCCACATGATGCTGACAGGGATATTATAAGTACATACCGGCCATTTTTGACCGGGCAGACAAAATGCAGGTTTAAAAAATAAAAGACAGATATTACAATATGAAACGATTTCTGGGATTTGTCAAAAAGGAATTTCTACATATTTTCAGGGACTACAGAACCCTATTTATATTATTCGGTATTCCCGTGGCACAGATACTTATATTTGGTTTTGCTGTAAGTACCGATATACATAATGCAGGGGTGGCGGTTCTCGATCTGTCGCATGATGAGATATCACGACAGCTTACAGAAAAGATCATGTCGTCAGGTTTCTTCAGGAATACAGGCAACCTTATTAATTACAACGATATAGACCCCACATTCAAGAAAGGGAAAACAAAAGCTGTTATTGTCTTTGGAAAAGATTTCGGTAAGGATCTCCTAAGTGAAGGTAATGTTACTCTTGATATCATAGCCGACGGATCCGAACCCAATACGGCTACCCTTGTTACAAACTATATTTCTGCCATAGTACGTAATTTCAATACGGAATTCAATGTACCGGTAACCTCAAATTCATTAAGGGTTAAGCCTGAGGTAAAAATGCTTTATAATCCCGGACTAAAAAGTCCATTTATGTTTGTTCCGGGTGTTATAACACTGATTTTAATATTGATCAGTGCCCTTATGACCTCTGTTACAATAACAAGAGAAAAAGAATTCGGAACCATGGAGGTCCTGCTGGTATCACCATTACGACCCGTACAGATAATCCTGGGTAAAGTAATGCCCTATTTTATTTTGTCATTCATCAACGTAATACTCATACTTATCCTCTCATGGCTTGTCTTTGGTCTGCCTGTCAAGGGAAGCATTATCCTGCTACTGGCTGAAAGTATGCTTTATATCCTTATGAGCCTGTCACTTGGCATTCTCATATCTACAGTCTCAAGTAACATGCAGCAGGCTATTTTTATTTCGCTGATAGGTCTTATGTTGCCTACTGTATTACTCTCAGGCTTTATTTTCCCTATTGAAAATATGCCTGCTGTTTACAACTATGTGAGTATGATAATGCCTCCCAGGTACTTCA
>DATFLA010000033.1:0-2523 GCA_035268305.1 Bacteroidales bacterium
ATATTGCTGGTCAGCCTGAACTGGCAATATCACATAAGCCGGCAGGCAGGAAAGGAAACACTGAAATAATAATTGAACAGAAGCAAAAGTATCTTTATACTTTCAGCATCAATCTGCTGATTAACACAGGCAGCGGATCGGAGAACATTACTGTACCGGTCACTGAAAGAGTAACAAGGTTTACTGTGAAAGATGGGGATGTAAAAGATATCGTGACTGATCCGGGGACAGACCTCCTTTTTTCAGATGTAACAGGTAATTAATATGATAGGTTGCTTCAGCAATTCAGTATTTTAATACAGAGGTGCTGTCGTTGAATCTTATCTCCGGCACTCCTGTGTTCGAGGTATTCATGAGTGAACGTGCCTTTGCAATAAAGTATTTCATTTTCCTGAAATCATTTATTTCACTGAAGAAACCCGGGTTATTCTCAAATTCTGAACATGGCAGTATATAAAATTTCTTTCTGTAATTCTGGACAGGAGTGTAAACCCAGGTCAGGTAATAACCCGCATTGATAATTTTTAACCCTTTTTCACTGCGCCCTATAACAAGCCTTACCATTGCCCCGCCGTCGGTCCGTGGTTTTCGCTGGTTAGTGATGAAGTTACCAAGGGAATAGACAACCATATTGTCCTTACCGCTCGTGCTGTCGCTTGTCAGTACCATTTTCTGAAGTACATGAGGATGTGAGCCTATCACGATATCGGCACCGGCTGACAGGAAATACTTTGCAAGGCTTACCTGGTATGAAGATGGAATGGTGTCATACTCTCTTCCCCAGTGAAGGAACAGTACTATAAAATCTGCCGCTTTTTGCCGTGCCCTTGCTATATCTTTTTCAATCTCTTCCTTTTCAAGCATATTGACAATAACGGGTTTTGGAACATTTATACCGTTTGTACTGAATGTATAATTCATTACAGCAATGGCAATACCATTTTTCTTTATTATAAGAGGAGAAAGACTGTCTTTGGCAGCCTGATCGGAGAAAGTGCCTGTATGCGGGATACCGAGACTGTCGAGCCTGTTAATAGTATTAATAATACCCTGATTACCCCTGTCTGCAGAATGGTTATTGGCCGTTACAAGGTAACCTATACTGCAGTTTTTGCATGCAGCTGCCAGTGAAGCCGGTGAACTGAAGCGGGGATAGCCCTTGTAAGGCGGACCGGCAAGTGTAACCTCGAAATTTGCAACAGCTATATCCGATTCTATAATAACCGGCTTTATATACTTAAAAACATCATCATAGGTGAAAGAGTGATCGACCATGTTTTCAGCAGACCGTATCTGCTCATCATGGCCCATAATATCACCTATAAGGAGGAGGGAAACAGTATTGCTGCTATCAGTTAACTCCTGGCATTCTGCATATGAAACTGCCCCCAGGAGAAGAGTGACGATCAAAAAATACCTTGGAATGGAAATATCCTTTCTCATCCTGTTATCTTTCAGGGATCATCAAATTTATGATCACTTTATATCAAAGATAATATTATTATTACTTGTTTTACAAGTGATTTGAAAATACCGGGCTTTTGTTAAGGTATATAATAGAAGAAGTAGTTACGAAGCCGCGACCTTATGATAGAACTGCAGGGATGATAAAAAAGCTTATAAAAAATTCATGGCCTTTTGCCACAGCCTTACTTGTTTATATTATGGTGAGATATTCTGTTCATCACAGGGCTTTTGTAGAAACATATTATTCTGAATGGTTCTATCCGGGTATTGCACGGGTATTGTCAGGTTTCAGCAGGCATATCGGTATTTCATTGTGGGATCTCTTGTGGCTTGTCATTGTTATCCTTTTCGTTTGTTCTCTTCTCCTTTTGATAATGAAGACTATAAAACCAGGCTGGCTTATTTTCAGGGTTATAAAGGTAGCTGCGGTGTTGTATTCGATATTTTATATAACATGGGGATTTAATTATTTCCGGCCCGGGATACAAACAAGGCTTGGATGGGACAAAACAGTTACTGATGAAGCACAGTTCAGGGAAGTACTGGATACACTCATAATGCAGGCCAATAAATGTTACACAAACATAAATTTGTCTGATTATGATACAATAAACAGGCTGGTTGAAGAATCATATCGTGCACAAAGCCGAAGCCTCGGGCTTGACTATCCTAACGGTTATCGCAGAACAAAGACTATGATATTCAGTTCATTACTTATTAAATTTGGTATCAGTGGTTATTTTGGTCCATTTTTTAACGAGGTAAACCTCGATTACTATATTCAACCCCGCGACTTTCCCTTCACTCTTGCACATGAAAAAGCCCATCAGTTCGGAATTGCCAGTGAAGCGGAAGCTAATCTACTGGCTTTTATCACATGCTACAATTCGGACAGCAGGAAACTGAGATATTCAGCATGCAGGAACCTGTTGTTGTATTTTCTGGGAGACGCCTCATCTCTTGACGATTATAAAGAGATATTAAGTAAACTCGATCCTCGTATACTTCATGACCTTCAGATGAGGCAGAAGTATTACACAACACTCAGGAATAAAA
>DATFLA010000034.1:0-2138 GCA_035268305.1 Bacteroidales bacterium
ATAACACATTGAGACAACCTCTTTTTTTCACTAATTATCAACAATTTAAAACTTTAGAGGGTGCGCTGGCAAACCGGAAATGGCGCGATAAAAAGAAAGGGTGCCTTTTGAGACACCCTCTTATTTTACTTTCAACTAACTGATATATTCAGCTATTTCAGAGCTGTAAGAGATCAGAGTTGCAGACCACCCCTGGCTGCACCAGGGCTTATTCATCTTTCGCTCTTTCAGAGCTTTATTTACAAATCCCGTTAGCATTGAGCACCTTGTTCCAGGGTTGAAACATGCCCCAATTATCATTATTAATGATTTGATATTTAGACTATAAACGAATCGAAATAAGGCCCGGTAATTTTCTGTTCCGGTTGCTCATTAACTCCGGTTTTTCCAATTATAACGTACCTGATGGCACTGATAATGCATGATGTTATTCATTCAGCTACCGGGATTATGTCCCTACGGGACGAAAATACCTTCAGGCGGACATTCTGTCGGGCTCAACCTATCTCTTTTCTTCTCCTCCATCTTAACAGTCAGAAAGTAACATCCAATTTTATTGAACCAACCTGATATTTAAAAAATATATCCATATATTTGTCGCACACCACACTGATCTGATTACTGTACTTAGAATATTGCTTTCGTAAGTCCCGGGCGGGATTTATGCAAATGAGACATTCATTTGCAGTTGTTATAAAAGCCGGGGTATCTTTTGAAAATAATATTTACTACAACGAACAAAATTATCATTAGTGGTGTTGATCTGAAAAAATGAAGAAGATTTTATCTATATCATTTGCCTTATTGATTTTACTTTCCGGAATGAATATTTCCATTTCAAATCATTTTTGCCATCATAAATTGTCGGCATCTGAAATTTCGTTCTCCGGTAAGACAGCAAGTTGTGGTATGGAAACAGACCTTGCAGGTGATAACCCTGCAAATGGGTCTCTTTTTGATTCAGGCTGTTGCTCAACTAATCTCTCCAAATTGATAGTTGACAATAATTATTCGCCCTCATCATTCGATTTCAAATATTTCGGACATCTACTGCTTCAGGTCCTGGCAATTCCTGAAAGCCTTACAAATTATTCATACAGCGCTTTAAATGCCTTCCACACAACTGACCTCCCACCCGGGATCTTAAATGCCACTAATGTAAGTTTGCCTGATATTTGTGTTTTCCGGATTTGATCTGCAACACACCATCTGTTTTAGTATGAAAATCATAAGATTCATACTTATTGTTTTATTATCTGCTGTATTCAGCTCCAAAGAATATTCGACATAATCATGGAGCCAGATGGTTAAAAAAACAAAAAACGGAATATCCAACGTTTTGGCAATTTTGAATCCTGAAGTGACAGAACACAATATCAATTTAACTGATAACAAAAAATTATATAATCTTTTATAAAAATTATGTAACAAACTGCAGAATAGTATATTCTATTTTTGACGACATAATAAGTAATAAACAAGTGTCGGGTATATGACAGCATTTTTCTGTATCGGAATACCTGTGAAGGACACAATAAATCATTTTTAAATGAAAAAGAATAAATTAACAGGGTTTATACTGGTTCTTGCAATAAGTATGCCGCTGTTAGCGCAGAACCAGGATAATTCATTACACGGTCTGATTGAACAAGCCGAAAAAGTAAATCCGGAAATATCTATGTTGCAGGCCAGGTTCAATGCCGCCAGGGAAAATATCGATGTAGGAACACACCTTCCTGACCCGGTGGCAAGCCTGGGGATAATGAATGTTCCGACAAATACTTTCTCAATGAACCAGGAAGCCATGACCGGCAAGGTTCTTGGTTTATCTCAGGCAATTCCTTTCCCGGGAAGCCTTAAGGCCAAAGCTGCCGTAAAATCTGTAGATACTCTCATTATCCGTCAGCAAATTGACGATAAGATTAATCAGATCCAGGATCAGGTTTCGGGGCTCTATTACAGTCTTCAGGAAACAAGAGAAGACATATCGCTGACAAAGGAAAGCCTGGATTTACTTCAACAGATCTCTCTGGTTGCAAAACGGAAATTTGAAGTTGGGACAGCCAGCCTGCAGAATGTGATTGAGGTTGAAGTACAAAAAACCCGCTTGCAGGACAAGATTGAGACTTTAAATGGTG
>DATFLA010000035.1:0-3184 GCA_035268305.1 Bacteroidales bacterium
TTATTCTCTGATATTACAGACAGGGGATTTACAAAACCCGTGTACCTTTTCATGAGTTCCGGCAATTTTGATGGCTTTAACCTGACGCGAGTGCTTGATTAATAAATCATTTCATGCACTCAGCCTTTTTTAGCCAAAAATATTTTGCAGATACAAAAAAACATCTTTTCTTTGCATCCTCATTTTAAAGTTCTTTGCATGGTCCATTCGTCTAGTGGTTAGGACGTCAGGTTTTCATCCTGGTAACAGGGGTTCGATTCCCCTATGGACTACAATTTTTATTAATTTTGTAGATTATTATAAAGGTATGGCAAATCACAAGTCATCAGAAAAAAGGATCAGACAGATTCAGACAAGGAAAGAGAGTAACAGGTATTATGCAAAAACAATGCGTAATGCTCTGAAATCCATACGTACTACCACAAACAAGGAAGAAGCGGCTGATATGCTTCCAAAGCTTACTTCTATGCTTGACAAGCTTGCCAAGAAAAATGTAATTCATAAAAAGAAGGCTTCAAACCTGAAATCATCCATCACTAAGCACGTTAGCAGTTTATAGTTGGTAAACTGCATAAATATATAGGAGAGAGCTGTACACATGTACAGCTTTTTTTTTGAAATGCAGGGGCCATTTCTTATCTTGCATCTGCATTTCTTATTATCTCGCTGTATGTCACTTAAAATAACTGACTGGGCTGTCGAGGACAGACCCAGGGAAAAACTTATCAGGAAAGGTATTTCAAGTCTCAGTGATGCTGAATTACTTGCAATATTGATTAATTCCGGGACAAAAGACAAATCGGCTGTTGAACTTGGCCGGGAACTGTTAAGCATTGTAAATAATAATCTCAATAGCCTGGGCAAGCTTACAATAGCCGATCTGACAAAACTACACGGTATCGGTCAGGCCAGAGCTGTAACAATAGCTGCTGCCCTGGAGCTGGGAAGAAGAAGGAAGCTATCTGAAGTATCTGAAACAAGTCAGATAAAATGTTCCGGTGATGTGGCGGAGATTTTCCATCCTCTACTGTCAGATCTTGCTCATGAGGAGTTCTGGATCCTCTTCCTGAACAGGTCAAACAGGGTCATAAGCAGGATGAAGCTCAGCCAGGGAGGTATCAGCGGAACTGTTACCGATGTCAGGATAATAATGAAGAAAGCAATTGAATACCTGGCTTCAGGGATCATAGTGTGTCATAATCACCCTTCCGGGAACATTAATCCCAGTGAGTCTGACTCGAAAATTACGATGAAGATAAAGGAAGCCGGTAACCTTATGGACATCCAGCTTCTCGATCACCTTATAATATCGGGAAAGGATTATTTCAGCTTTGCCGACAATGGCTTATTATGAATAAAAAAATCATTCCACCCGAATTACTTTGCTTTTATCCCTGCATGAGGTGAGGATTTCCGAAACTGTTTTTTTTATGATTGGATGAAGCAGTGAAGGATCTGTTTCAGCAAGCGGTACAAGCACAAATTTTCTTTCGGATATCAGCGGATGCGGCACTACGAGAACTTCGGTGGAGATAACCTCATCACCATAAAAAAGAATATCGATATCCATGACCCTCGAGACAAATCTTGTCTTGCCCCTTTTCCTTCCAAGTTCAGCTTCGATACCATGGACTGCATCAAGCAATTCAGGAGGTGACAATTCTGTTTCAACCTGTACCACCATGTTCAGGAAAAATTGTTCCGATTCAAACCCCCATGGTTCTGTCTCATAAACAGAAGAAGATCTTGTTATAAGACCGGCCTTTTCTTCTAGAAGGGAAAGTGCATCAGTAAGATTCTTCCTCCGGTCTCCCTTGTTTGTCCCTATTCCAAGATATGTTGTAACCATATGCATTTATTCACAATGATAAAAGTATTAAATAGATATATATACCTTTACATTATCAATACGTTTTTTCATATATTTAAATATTTTAATAAAAGGTTCCTGATTATGAAAGATTTTCTGAAATACACCCTGGCAGTAATTACCGGGATAATACTTGTATCAATCCTGTTCTTCGTAATATTACTGTCGAGCCTGAGTGCAATTGTCTCTTCCGGCAACAAACCCGCTTCAATTAATGAAAACTCCGTGCTCGTACTTAAGGCAGGTGCTACAATACCCGACAGGGGCAACGACAATCCGATTGCAGGTGTCGATATATTCAACATGACTCTTACTCCCACTCCCGGATTAAATGACATATTGAATAACATAAAAAAGGCAGCTTCTGATTACAAGATAAAAGGTATACTTATTGAGAACGGTCTTCTTTCTTCCGGGTGGGGAACAACAGAAGAGATAAGAAATGCTCTTGAGAAATTCAGGGAATCAGGCAAATTCATCATATCATACAGCGACTATGTGCTGACACAGGAATGCTACTATCTCGGAACTGCCGCGGACAGGATCTATATAAACCCTTCAGCCATGATAGATTTTAAGGGTCTAAGCAGTGAGGTTATGTTTTATAAGGATGCACTCGATAAACTAGGCGTCCAGGTCCAGGTGATAAGGCATGGCAGATTCAAAGGAGCTGTTGAACCCTATATGCTTGATAAACTGAGCAGGGATAACCGCGAACAGATAAAAGATTACACGGGGTCTATCTGGAATCATGTTCTGAAAAACATATCCCGCTCGAGGGATATACCCGTTGCAAGTCTTAACACAATGGCTGATAATCTCGATGGCACAGTTGCTGCTACTGCCCTGGAGGATAAGATGGTTGACGGACTAATTTACCGTGACGAGCTAATTGATACACTTAAATCACTGTCGGGGATCTCATCCGACGATGATCTTAATATGGTGTCGATGACAAAGTATTCAAATGTCCCCGACCAGGTTAAAGCTGAATATACAAAGAACAGGATATCGGTGATATATGCTTCAGGCACCATTGTAACAGGAAAGGGAACTGATAATAACATAGGGGGAGATTATTTCGCCGGTATTATACGTAAGGAAAGGAAGGATACAAATGTTAAAGCTATCGTTCTTAGGGTTAATTCACCAGGGGGAAATGCAATAGCGGCAAATATTATGTGGAGAGAGCTGGAACTTGCGGCAAAAGTTAAGCCGGTAGTTGTATCTATGGGTAATTATGCAGCTTCAGGCGGATATTTCATCTCGGCGCCGGCTACAGTTATCTATTCCGATCCTACAACAATATCAGGG
>DATFLA010000036.1:0-7806 GCA_035268305.1 Bacteroidales bacterium
TTCATCTTATGAAATTTTCAGGTTTATAGAGAAAAGCGGCGGAAAGTTTCATATCTCCGGTATGGAGAATATTACAAAATCACCGGAGCCTGTACTCTTTATAAGTAACCATATGAGTACTCTTGAAACAATGATCTTCCCTTCTATAATTGCCCCGCTCAGGAAGGTTACTTTTGTTGTAAAGGAAAGCCTTGTGAAACATCCCTTATTCGGAGATGTAATGCGTTCCAGAGATCCGATAGTGGTGGGAAGAACCGACCCGCGAAAGGACCTCGAGGCAGTAATGACAGAAGGAATGAAATTACTTGGTGACGGTATATCGATTATCATATTTCCACAGAGCACAAGGAGCCTGGAATTTAAATCTGAAGAATTCAACTCCCTTGGTGTTAAGCTGGCGAAAAAAGCCGGTGTGAATGTTGTTCCGGTTGCTATTAAAACAGATTTCTGGGGTAATGGTAAAGTGATAAAGGAACTTGGACCTCTTGACAGCAGTAAACATATTTTTATGAAATTCGGGGAGCCTTTCACTATTGAAGGAAAAGGAAAAGAAGAGAACCAGAGAATAATTGATTTCATACAATCGTCGCTGGCTCAATGGAGTAAGTAGCTTGTTTCCGGCGATTTGTTTTTTTACTTCAGACTGTTTCCGGTATGTAAACTGCTTTGAAATTATTTTAAGTGTACACTTTACATTTAAATTGATTTTTAATAGATTTGTTGATACCAATTCATTTACCGGAACCTGTTTTCTTTAAGGACTGACCTGTTATTCATCGTTCATTCACATTTTCATATAAAAGTATTATTTATTAAAATCAAAAACCAATCATTATGGGAACATTAGACTGGATCGTCCTGGGGATCTTCTGTGTGGGCCTTATAGGTATTATAATCTGGGTCACGAAGCAGAAGGAAGATACCTCTACTGATTACTTTCTGGCCGGACGCGATGCTACCTGGCTTGCCATAGGGTCGTCTATCTTTGCTTCGAATATCGGATCTGAACATCTTGTGGGTCTGGCGGGAGCCGGTGCTTCAAGTGGAATGGCGATGGCACATTGGGAAATGCACGGCTGGATAATACTGATACTCGGATGGTTTTTTGTTCCTTTTTATGCGAGAAGCGGTGTGTTTACAATGCCCGAGTTTCTTGAGAAGAGGTATAATAAGGAATCCAGGAGTGTCCTTTCTATTATTTCACTTGTTAGCTATGTCTTTACAAAGGTAGCCGTAACTGTATATGCGGGAGGTATTGTATTTAAGCAGGTTTTTGGCATTGAATCGATGTTCGGGATAGATTTTTTCTGGATAAGTGCAGTAGGTCTTGTGGTCCTTACAGGTATTTATACAACGCTGGGAGGTATGAAGGCAGTTCTGTGGACATCGGTCATTCAAACTCCTATTCTTCTGATTGGTTCACTTGCTGTATTAATACTGGGACTGATAAAGGTTGGTGGTTGGCACGAGATGATGCAGATATGCCAGGTGGTGCCTGTTAATGCCGATGGCGATACAATGGTTCATCTTATGCGTTCGGCAAATGACCCGGAGTACCCCTGGACCGGTGTTATCCTGGGCTCGGCAATTATCGGTTTCTGGTATTGGTGTACAGATCAGTTTATTGTCCAAAGGGTTTTGTCGGGCCGTAACCAGACCGAATCTCGGAGAGGTGCTATTCTCGGAGCTGCTCTTAAACTCACTCCTGTGTTTATCTTTCTTATACCGGGGATGATAGCATATGCTCTTAATGCAAAGGGTGTGATAACCCTGCCTAATTCCGACTCGGCCTTTTCTGTAATGGTTAAAGAACTTCTTCCTATCGGGTTTAAGGGACTGGTTGTCGGTGGTATCCTGGCGGCCCTGATGAGTTCACTGGCCTCACTCTACAATTCCTCAGCTACTCTTTTTACGGTTGACTTTTATCAGAAATTCAAACCACAGGCTTCCGAAAAAGAGCTTGTCAGGGTGGGAAGGATTGCTACGGTAGTTGTTGTAATACTTGGCATATTATGGATACCCGTAATGAAAGGTCTTGGTAAGGTGCTGTACGCATATCTCCAGGATATACAGTCAATTATTGCTCCGGGCATAGCAGCTGTGTTCCTGCTGGGCGTCATCTCCAGGAAGACAACTCCTAAAGCCGGCCTGTACGGACTGATAGTCGGATTTGGCCTTGGTATGACAAGGCTGGCTCTTAAAATCTTTGGCAGCGGAATAAGTAGTGATAATATTGTCTATAAAGTTTTTCTTGCTCCAAACTGGCTTCATTATGAGATAGCTTTATTCTTCCTTGTGATAATATTAATAATAGTAACAAGTTTCGTGACACCACAGGCTGACCAGAAGTCAATAAAAGGACTTTATTTCGGATCTGCCACTGCAGAGGAGAAAGCTATTACAAGGGCAAGTTACAATAACTGGGATCTGTTATTCTCAGGTTTGATAATAGTTGTAATTATTGTATTTTATGCTTATTTCTGGTAGGGTTAAATAATTGATAATTATTAATATATAATCTTTGTATGATGAATGATATTATTAACAGGGAAATATGGTTTATTACAGGCAGCCAGCATCTGTACGGTCCTGAAACTCTGAGACAGGTTGCTGAAGATTCTGCAGTTATTGCTGATTCGTTGAATAATTCACAAATGATACAGCAGAAGATAGTGTTCAAGCCGGTTTTAACATCCCCCGATGCTATTCTTACAATATGCTCCGAAGCTAACAATGCTCCTTCATGCGTGGGTCTTATTGCCTGGATGCATACCTTCTCGCCGGCAAAAATGTGGATACACGGATTATCCGTATTAAACAAACCTTTCCTGCATTTTCATACACAGCTCAACAGGGACATACCCTGGGAGACTATCGATATGGATTTCATGAACCTTAACCAGTCTGCACATGGTGACAGGGAATTTGGATTTATTGGTACCAGGATGCGGCTCAACAGGAAGGTGGTTGTTGGTCATTACAAGGACCATGAAGCTATTGAACGTATTGCAGTATGGGCGCGTGCTGCAGCTGCATATGCCGATGCCCGGGGTATGAAGATCGCCCGTTTCGGAGATAATATGCGCGAAGTGGCAGTGACCGAGGGGGACAAGGTAAGCGCCCAGATAAAAATGGGATATTCTGTTAATGGGTACGGAGTGGGTGACCTGGTTCAGAGTATTAATGAGGTTACTGCATCTGACATTAAAAAACTTACTGATGAATATGGCGATATTTACGAACTGACTTCCGGAGTGGCAGGTTCGGAAAGGCTCAGGGAAGCTGCCAGGATTGAAGCAGGCATAGAGAGGTTTCTTCGTTCCGGGGGATTTAAGGCTTTTACAACCACGTTCGAGGATCTGCATGGAATGAAGCAGTTACCCGGACTTGCTGTTCAGAGGCTGATGTCGAAAGGATATGGATTCGGAGCGGAGGGTGACTGGAAAACAGCCGCACTGGTGAGGTCTATGAAGGTGATGTCATCCGGTCTGGAGGGAGGTACCTCTTTCATGGAAGATTACACATATCATTTTGATCCGGAAGGAATGAGAGTGCTCGGGGCTCATATGCTTGAGATATGCCCTACAATTGCTGCGGGCAGACCCTCGTTGGAGATACATCCTCTTTCCATTGGCGGCAAGGATGATCCTGCCCGTCTGGTTTTTAAAGCTGAGACAGGCGAGGCTATTAATGTTTCAGTGATAGACCTGGGTAACAGGTTCAGGATGATAGTGAACAGTGTTGAGGTGGTACCTTGTCCTGATATGCCCAATCTTCCGGTTGCCAGTGTACTCTGGAAACCAAAGCCTGACCTTAAAAAAGCAGCTGCTGCGTGGATTATGGCAGGCGGGGCTCACCATACCGGGTTCAGTAACTCTATTGGTGTGGAATATATGGAGGACTATGCCGGAATGGCAGGAATTGAATTCGTAATCATTGATGAAATTTGTGACCTGTCTGATCTTAAGAAAGAGCTCAGGTGGAATGAATTATATTATCACCTGGCGGGAGGATTTGCCTGAACCGATAATGAAGCAGATAAACAGAATTAATGATATGGTTGAAGGTGGAAAGATCTATGCTCATGGTACCAAACACCTGGTAGCTGTCGACTGTATAATTTTTGGTTACGACCTTATTGAGAAAGAGATCAAGCTTCTTCTTTTTAAAAGAATCGTTGAGCCTGCAAAGGGAAAATGGTCACTCGCAGGAGGTTTTGTGGAAGTGGACGAGAGCCTGGATGCTTCGGCTTCCAGGATCCTGAAGAACCTGACCGGTCTGGATTCTGTCTATTTGAAACAGCTGTATTCCTATGGCGAAGTTAACAGGGACCCGGGTGCCAGGGTTATCTCGGTAGTTTATTTTGCCCTTATTGCACTGCGTGACATAGACAAGGACCTTGCTATGGAGAATGGTGTTCACTGGCGCTCTCTGAACCGTCTGCCTGACCTGATATTTGATCATCCCTTAATGGTAAAAAGGGCACTGCGTGACCTCCAGGAGCAACTAAAGATAAAACCTGTCGGGTTTGAACTCCTTCCTGAGAAATTCACCCTTGTTCAGCTGCAGGATCTTTATGAGGCTCTCTACCAGAAAAAGATTGATAAACGCAATTTCAGAAAGAAGATATTATCTATGGATATTCTGGAAAAGCTCGATGAAAAAGAAAGAGAGACCTCTAAAAGAGGTGCATATTACTACAGGTTCAACAAAACCAGGTATGAACATCTTGCACAAAACGGCTTCTATTTTAACCTGGATGTTAACTGATTTGTATATAATAACATATTAAATAACCGGGAGTTATGTTACAGGAATTGAAAGAAAGAGTATTTGAAGCCAATGCCGGACTTGTAAAGTACGGACTTGTCATACATACCTGGGGTAATGCAAGCGGACGGGATCCTGAAACCGGTCTGATAGTTATCAAACCTTCAGGAGTGAGCTATGGGGATATGAGACCTGAAGATATGGTTGTTGCTGATATTGACGGCAATATTGTTGAAGGCGAATACAGACCATCCACAGATACACCCACTCACCTGTATCTTTACAGGACATTTCAGGCTATCGGCGGGGTTGTACATACTCATTCAACATATGCTACATCATGGGCACAGGCAGGGAAGGCAATTCCCCCTTTCGGTACAACACATGCTGATCATTTTTACGGCCAGGTACCATGTACAAGGGCTCTTAAAAACGAAGAGATTGAAAAAGATTATGAGCTGAATACAGGAAAAGTGATAGCCGAAACCTTTCAGGATATTGACCCTATGGCTGTGCCTTCGGTTCTTGTTAACAGTCACGGACCATTTTGCTGGGGCAGCGATCCCGAATCAGCTGTTTATAATGCAGTAGCTCTTGAGGAAATTGCCAGGATGGCATTTTATACAATTATGCTTGGCAGGAGTGGACCGGTAAACGATGAACTGCTTGTAAAGCATCATTCCCGAAAACACGGCAGCGAGGCTTATTACGGGCAGAAAAAGAAGAAATAAAAATATCGGAAACATCAGAACTCATGGAAACTAAATATGTTATAGGCATTGATTACGGCACTGATTCTGTAAGGTCGGTTGTTGTTAATACCTCAAATGGCGAGATCGTGGGAACATCAGTGGCTGAATATCCCAGATGGAAAAAAGGACTCTACTGCGATCCGGCAACTAATATGTTCAGGCAACACCCGCTTGATTATACTGAATCACTTAAGGACTCCGTTACAGGTGCCCTTAAGGATCTTGACAATGAAGTAAGAGATAATATTACAGGCATAACTGTCGATACAACAGGATCTACCCCGGTAGCTGTAAATAGAGATGGTGTACCTCTTGCACTAAAACCAGGATTTGAGGAGAATCCGGATGCAATGTTTATCCTATGGAAGGACCATACAGCTGTAAAGGAGGCAGCTGAGATAAATGAACTGGCAAAGACATGGGGAGGAACTGATTATACTATGTTTGAAGGTGGAGTTTATTCCTCCGAGTGGTTCTGGGCAAAGATACTGCATGTATTACGTAATAGTAAAGAGTTGAGAGACAATGCAGTATCTTGGGTCGAACACTGTGACTGGATACCTGCTCTTCTGACAGGTAAAACAGACCCTTTATCACTGAAAAGAAGCCGTTGTGCTGCAGGACATAAAGCAATGTGGCACAGGGATTTTGACGGGCTTCCGGATGATGCTTTCCTTTCACGGCTTGATCCCTTACTCACCGGCTTAAAAGAAAGACTATACAGTAAAACATTTACAAGCGATGAGCCTGTAGGATCATTGTCAGAGGAATGGGCCGGGTATCTTGGATTATCAACTGATGTAAAAGTGGGTGTTGGTTTCTTCGATGCTCATTCCGGCGCGGTGGGAGGCGAGATAATACCATATCATCTTGTAAAGGTAATGGGCACTTCCACATGTGATATGATTGTTGCTCCAATGGATGAGGTTGGAGATAAACTTGTTGCAGGTATCTGCGGGCAGGTCGACGGCTCAATAGTACCGGGGATGCTGGGACTTGAAGCAGGGCAATCAGCTTTTGGCGACATTTATGCCTGGTTCAGCAGGGTTCTCCTTTGGCCTGTGGATGAGATAGTCTCGAAAATGTCCTGGCTTGATGAAGAAAGCAGGATGAGAATAAGACAGGAGACAGCAGACAATATAATAGCAAAACTTAGTGAACAGGCAGCGAAACTGCCTGAAGAAGAGACAGCAATAATTGCACTCGACTGGATGAATGGCAGGAGAACCCCCGATGCGGACCAGGAACTGACAGGGGCTGTTGCAGGCTTATCTCTTGGATCTGATGCGCCAAGGATATTTAAATCCCTTGTCGAAGCTACTGCTTTCGGATCCAGGTTGATAAATGAAAGGTTTATTTCAGAAGGCATAAGGATTGATGGAGTAATAGCCATTGGCGGTGTAGCAAAAAAGAATCCTTTTGTTATGCAGATTGTGGCAGACGTACTCAATATGCCTATAAAAATAGTCAGGTCAGAACAGACCTGTGCCATGGGAGCCGCTATGGCTGCTTCTGTGGTGTCCGGCGTTTACAATGATATACCTTCTGCCCAGAAAGCAATGGGCAACGGATTTGAAAAAATATACTATCCCGATCCCGAGAGGGCTGAGAGGTACAATAAACTCTTCATGAAATATAAAGATCTGGGTAAATTTGTTGAAAAGAATATGAAGGGATAAACATTTTATGTAACCGGTAAAATTAATCTAATCACACATGAAAAAGACTTTAATCCTGTTATTGATGTTGTCAGTTCTGACTGCAGTAAAAGCGGTTGCTCAAAAAGAGCATAATCGTGAGATCAACCAGCTGGTGATAGTGGCAAACCACCGGGGACCGGTCATTAGTAAAGATATTTATGGCCAGTTTTCAGAACACCTGGGACACTGTATTTACGGTGGGCTCTGGGTGGGAAAGGATTCTAAGATACCCAATACCTATGGTATTAGGAATGATGTCATTGCTGCACTCCGGGAGATGAAAATACCTAATCTTCGCTGGCCGGGAGGTTGCTTTGCTGATACATACCACTGGAAAGACGGTATAGGGCCACAGGAGAAAAGGGCATCTATCGTAAACACGAACTGGGGAGGTGTGACGGAGGATAACTCATTCGGTACCCACGAGTTTATGAAGCTGACTGAACTACTCGGTTGTGATGCCTATATAAATGGCAACGTGGGGTCAGGATCGGTTAAGGAAATGTCGGAATGGGTTGAGTATCTTACCTCCGATGCCGAAAGCCCCATGACAAAGCTTCGGAAGGAAAATGGTCGTGAAAATC
>DATFLA010000037.1:0-2289 GCA_035268305.1 Bacteroidales bacterium
TATCTATATTCAATTCCCTCTGAGTTCTTGGATTTACTGTCTGCTTGATTTTTCATTATTATTGAATGAACTTCTTAACTGTCAATCCAAATTTTACCAGGGTGCCGGCTTTCCTAACGGAATACATGGGGACAAGTGGAAAGTTGAATGTGGATTTATACTTGGCTATGGTTTTTGTTCCTGCGCCAACAAAATCAAATAATTGATATCCACGATCCTGGAGATCTGTAAGAATCTTATGAAGTAATAGTTGGTTCAATCCGGTTGAAAGGTATCTATTATCCACTCCGGCCAGCCAGTAATATGATGATTTTTTAGCATTGTCAAGTAATACGATCTGAGAAGCGATTGCACGGTCCTCAAATTTGATTGTATAAGTCTGTGCAGATTCCTGTTCAGCCAGTAATTCTATAAAGGAAACGAAATCTTCGTTGGTGGCATATTGCATATCCAGTTGTTGCCTTTTAAATGATTTCTGTTCGAGTTCCCATGCAGCTTCAATGAACTCCCTTGAATTATCTTTATATAGCGAGTAATTCTGTTCGCCCCCTTTTTTTATTTGCCTTCGAACAGAAGGATCATAAACTGAAATGAGGTCTTCGAGTTGCTGAATTGCAGTTAAATATGTATAGTGAACACTGGATTCAAAATCTTTCCATAGAAAAGTTCTTATATCCGAAAAGGAGGGGGGAAACTGTATTTGGAGGAGTTTAAACTCAGAAGACAGAAAATCAATGAGTGAATTGAGTGTTGCATTCAATTGGCTTTCAATCTTTGACAGATATCCAGTTTGGCTATTGGCTATTACCGGGCTAAAAAACGGTGTCTTTACAGGCTGTTGCATTACCGGGATGATTCCAAATTTCTTTTTCCATGTGAAGGCCATTCCTCCGGTCAATTCTGTCCCTTTGAAGCAGCCGGCAACACATAATTTTAAATGTTGCCAATCAGCAAAAGTTCTTAACCAATTAGTTTTATGAAAAATGGTACCATCCTTTGACTGGTCAACAAAAGTATCCCACAAAGAATATTCCTCTGTTTCCAGGTACCTGGTTTCAATATTATTGGATTTGGCCATAAATCAGGCGTTGAAGTTTTCCCAATCCATCTTACCAATTTGCTGTTTCAGCATGTCAATCTCATTATCTCTCAGGTTGATCCGGTTCTTAACCTTTATTTCAGGTTCAGGGATGTTGTCTCTTTTCTTCACATCCGGCCCCAGAAAAGAAATTATTTCCTCCATAAGCATTTCAGTTCCGGGGCCCAACTTCTCGTAGTCAATATACAAAATATGATCTTCAGGAAACTGTTTTAGATCTTCATATATCTGTTTTTCAATATAGAATATTTGTTTAACTACCATCTCGAATCTCTCAAGAGCCTCCAGCTGGCCTGCTTCTCTGGGCAATATCGACCATAACTTATGATCAGGAACCTTGTTATTTCTCATTGCCAGAATAATGGACTGTGCAGTATAGAGCGGATTACGTTTTACAACGATAAACTTTGCATCAGGCAGGGCTTCCTTTAACACCTTCAGGCGAAGGCTGAAGGAGAGGTTCTTGAGCACAAGGGGCTTGTTGTAACGGTTGATCAGGGCATTAATGGTTTCTCTGAATGCCGATATCTGGGCGGGTGTCAGGTCTCCGGGTACAGTATAATGACGATCCTTCGGGAACCACCTGTAAAAGAAAAGGGCTTCCGCGGGGGCGTGTAATCCGTCTCCAATAGTATTCCCAAATTTAGAGGAAAAGCTATGATGGGTCTGATCTTTAAATTGCCAGTTACTTAACCTAAGCCCGACGTACGGATTATAACGGGCCATATTGGCCAGGTTATCAATATATGATACATCCAGCATACTCGTGACGAGCTGGTAAAGGATGGTCGATCCGGTCCTTGGTGCCCCGATGATAAAAACGCAAGGCTGATGCGGAACACCTAATCCGTTGTTCCGGATACCGACCATTTCCCCTATTGAGAGGAGAGGGCTGCCATACTTCAGTATTCTTCGAATGACCCACCCTTTCTTTGACTTCATTTCGATTTTTCCGGTTTTCTTATCAGGATTGGATAGATCTGGTACCCCAACCCCCCCAGTAAAATTAATAAAACCAGAAAAGAACCGGCCAGTGATATCTTCTCCCCCTTTTCGAAAGGTTCAAATACAAAATCAAATTCAATGGTGTGTTCACCGGCACTTACAGGCAGTGCCCTCAAGATATAGTCAGCCCTGAGATGTGAAACGGGTTCACCGTCAACTTTCGCATGCCAGCCTCCTTCATAATA
>DATFLA010000038.1:0-2555 GCA_035268305.1 Bacteroidales bacterium
CGGTACCCATCCAACTCCCTCATAGTACACCTCACACCAGTCGTGCAGGTTTTCCGCTCCGGGAGGGACCATCCAGCCGCTCTGCCATCTTACCGGGATTCCTTTATAACGCAGCATAGACATGAATAACAAAGTCTGCATACCACAATCACCTCTGCGATGATCTGCGACATATCCAGGGATGTCGGGCATTATGGAATATTCCTGTGCACCTGCCCAGGGTATGTTTTGTTTAAACCAGCTATATATCTTATATACAGTCTCATAGGGTCCGTCATTAGGTCCCGTAATACTATCAGCAAGTTTCTTTACATCATTTGAGAAATTAATCTGCGGTGGCTGTTCTGATGTATATCTCATGTATTGCGGGCTTGATTTCCTGTATGGGAGTATCTTTCTTTCAGTAAGATCAGTATATCCGCCGCAGGATATATATTTATAAGATACGGAAAATACAGTGGGTTTGCCTTTCTCTGCCGGTTTTTCCAAATAGATAGTACTGTGCAGGGAAGTATCGGGTGCTATTATATAGTCTTTCTCCGAAACATTTGTAAGCTTTATGCCATACTGGCGGGGATGACCTTCTGCCGGAAAAGGTAACCAGCATCTTATTGTATCGCCGGCCGGGACAACATCCGGATGAACTGTAAGAGTATAAGTAGCATTCATAATAACAGGTTCAGGATCGGAATTGCCACTTTCTGATTCCCTGTATATTTTTTTTGTGTGCATAAGCCTGAATTTAATTTCAGGCTCATTCCATGATGATTGCTGCCATCTTTTCCTGTTTTCGTGGAATGACTTTATCAGCATAAGGTTTGAAGCAGCCCGGTTAAAATACATCTTCACCCCGTCTATTAATCTCCATTCAAGCCAGCCATTTCTTTCCCAAAGCTGCATATCTTCAACAGTGAAGGGGCCGTTAAGAGCTTTCACCTGCTCAATCACTCTATTCTCCGGAATTGAGAAATCGAGACGGATTCGTTCTGTTATTTGTTTCAGGGAATCTGCAGTCATCCATATCGGGGAATATTTATCGGATAGTTTTTTTAATGAATCTGCAACAGACTGTGATTTGGTGAGATTGCCGTTTTCTATATAAGACTTAATTTCTTTTATCTGACCCGTATAATCATGTTTTCCTTTGCAGGAAGAAACAAATAGAGATGCTGTAAGAAGAAGAGATAATAATTTATTCATGGTTCTTTGTTGTCATTTAACCAAAGATAAATTTTTCCCGGCTTTTATGAAACAAAGAATAGTATGTTCATTGATTATCTACCTGTAAAAGTCAAACTATCAGTTGATAGCTTTATATTTTTTCATTATTTCAGATGTAGTCATCATGAAATCCATGTACTGGACTCTTTCGTAAGGTTGTTTAGTATCTATGCTCTTTTGGGATAGTTTACCCCTGAAACTGCCGAGGTCTTTATAGCCTTTCTCTTTCATCCATTTTTCAATATCTTTTAAAATAGAAGATATTATCTCTATCTGGTTGAGGTATATAGTACTGACAACCTGTACTGCATCCGCACCTGCAAGTATCATTTTGATTACATCCGGCCCGGTAATTATTCCTGAGCTGGCACATACGGAACCTTCCGTGTTACCATACAGAAGTCCGGCGAAACGCAGGGGGAGCCTGTGATCCTCCCTGTTGCTCAGAGTATAAGGATAGTAATGGGTTTCTGTATCTATGTCAATGTCGGGCTGGAATAACCTGTTGAAAAGAACAAATGCATCAGCTCCGGCTTTATCGAGATCGGAAATGAAGCGGAGCGGGTTTGTATAATACGGACTTATCTTAACAGATACTGGTATTTTAACAGCTGATTTAACTGCTTTAACAACCTCAGCCTGGTCTTTCTCTATGCCTGATGTCATTTCACCTGCTTTTTCCGGAGGAGTGTACATATTGAGCTCCAGTCCATCAATCCCCGTCTTTTCGATCTTTTTTGCATAATCTACCCATGTTGCCTGGTTAACAGCATTAATACTTGCAAAAACAGGAATATTAACAGTTTTTTTTGCCTCTTTCAGGGCAGCCAGGTGTTCCCTTATCTCAGAGGCATCTGCACCGGCATCAGGAAACAGCTTTATCATCTCTGCATTTCTCTCGTTGTATTCCTCTTTGCGTTCCGAGAGCTCAAGACTTTCAAGTTGTATCTGTTCTTCAAAAACAGACTTGTAAACAAGGGCTCCGGCTCCTGCTTTTTCCATTCGAATAAGGTTGTCGGGGTTAGTTACCATGTTATTGGCGCCAACAATAACAGGACTTTTTAGTTTTATTCCCATGTATGTGGTACTCAAATTTGCCATAGCTTTGCTTTTAGGGTATGATTAATAAAATAAGTGAAAAGGCCAGGGTAATTTGTATCAAATGCCTTTGACCTTCCAGTTATTTAACAAAAAATACATGAAAAGGTTTTTAAAATGAAGGAACATGTATTTTATTTATATATTTTACCTTCTTATTCTTAATTTTAGGATTCTGTTTTTATAAATTTTAATCTAATTAACATGAAAAAATCAGTTCTGGCATTAATACTTCT
>DATFLA010000039.1:0-4018 GCA_035268305.1 Bacteroidales bacterium
GTGAAAAGTATAGGTGATGCAGATAATGAGTATCTGACTGTTAAGGTAAGGTATAAACAACCGGATGGTTTCAAGAGTATCCTCATGGAAAAACATGTGGGAGGTAATGTTGAGAATATTAACAGAGCATCGGAAAATATCAGGTTTGCAGCTGCTGTAGCAGAATTCGGCATGATACTTGAAAAATCTGAGTACCTGGGAGATGCAACACTTGAAAGTGCGGCACTACTGGCCCGTTCAGCCAGGGGTGATGATGAAGATGGTTACAGGTCGGAGCTTGTAAGACTAATT
The DNA here is from genome assembly GCA_035268305.1 of Bacteroidales bacterium. Classification (GTDB taxonomy): domain Bacteria; phylum Bacteroidota; class Bacteroidia; order Bacteroidales; family VadinHA17; genus LD21. The sequence goes on from DATFLA010000039.1 coordinate 292, forward strand.
AACACTGTAAAAAGTATGAAAGACATCGCAGCCACCGCATGCAGTAAATAAACAGGGGAAAATATCCTGAATATTGTAACTTTTATCTCCAAAGGCAGTCTTTGTTATAATTGCCGGCACTTAAAAACAGGGATTTGAGCGATAATGAACTTATGATACTCGTTGCTGCGGGAGATACCGATAAGCTGGGCATTTTATATGAAAAATATAAGATGCCCCTTTTTACTTATTTCTTCAGGCTGACACTTGGTGATAAGCATGCCAGCGAAGATCTTGTTCATACTGTTTTTTACAGGGTAATTAAGTACAGGAAGACATTTACAGGAACCGGGGATTTTATCAACTGGGTATTCAGGATAGCTCATAATACCGGGATAGACCATAACAGGAGATTAAAACATGCTGATAGTTACAGGAATGAGGTGATGGGCGTGGATACAGTTGTGTACGAGGTACCTGACATAGAAAAAAATGAACGGAGAGAGCTTTTATATAAAGCACTTGGGGAAATGAAGGCTGAGGACAGGGAGATTCTGACAATGGGTAAGATCGACTGTCTGAAGTATACCGAAATTGCTAATATTCTGAAAATCTCTGAGAGCAATGTAAAGATCAGGATGTTCAGGGCACTGAAGAAGCTTAAGGATATTTATAATAACCTCGAAAAGGATAGTTATGGAAAAGTATGATTTTGATGAGAGATTATCTCAGCTTATTTACGGGGATCTTTCCCCGGATGAAAAGAGCAGGATAATTGCCGGGCTGAAAGTAGACGGTATGACCGAAGAGGAGATAATGTCATATGTTTCTGTTGCCGGTATTCTTGATGAATATCCGGTACCCGATCCTTCAGAAAGGATGGACAGGCGTTTCTATGCGATGCTTGGTGAAGAGAAGAAAAAAATTCTGCTCGGATCTCCGGACAGGTATGAGAGTAAAAGATCTTTCTTCCTATCCGCATGGCCACTGATGAAAATAGCAGCAGGTATAGCACTTTTTATTCTGGGTTTTGCAACAGCAAGCTGGATTAACAGGACATCACAAAGGAATCAAAATCAGATGGCTCAATTGTCGGGAGAGGTTAAACAGTTAAAGGAGACACTTGTTATGTCGATGATGCAGCAGAGCTCGCCGGTGGAGAGAATTAAAGCTGTTAACATGATAAGTAATATGGATGATCCGGAATCCAGGGTGATCAGCAGCCTGTTAAATGTCCTTAATCATGATAATAATGACAATGTAAGGCTTCTTGCCCTGGAAGCGCTTATAAGGTATTCCGGGATTAAGCAGGTACGAGACGGACTGGTTACTTCATTATCACACCAGACTTCTCCTCTTATCCAGATGAGACTTACCGACGTACTTGTGGCACTTCATGAGACTAAGGCCCTGCCCGAATTCAGGAAGATGCTGAATGATGAAAGCCTTAATTACAGTGTAAGAGGTAAAATAAACAAAGCTGTTGTTATACTTCTATAAATGTTATAATATGACCAGGAGAATTTTAGTGTTATTTAGTTTCATTGTATTTATGGAGTTGCAGGCCTGGTGCCAGCCTGAGCAGCTAGTCGTTAACCTTCCTGCATCTTTTAAAACCGGACATCTCAGTTTTGAGAATCCCAGGGGATCTGTGAAAGTGACCGGATATGACGGTAATGTGATCCTGGTTACAGGCACACCACGGTACAGTGAAAAGGCTGAAAAACAAGCTAATGGCATGCACAGAATTGCAGATAATGACCTTGATATCTCTGCGGAAGTTAATGGCAGTAATGTGATGCTGCTTTGCAGGACTACCGGAAAAACTGTAGACTTCGATATTAAGCTTCCGCGGGATTTCTCACTTAAACTTAGATCTCTCGACAATGGTACCGTTGAAGTAATAAATGTGAACGGAGAGATTGAAGCCGAAAATAACAACGGAGATATTAAGCTTGATAATATAGCAGGATCTGCTGTTCTGAGCTCTGTCTCGGGGGATATTACAGCTGTTTTCAGGAAGGTCACAGAAGGTTCCCCTATGATGTTTACTTCTTTTGAAGGCAATATATGTATCACCCTGCCCGGCGATACACAGGCGGGATTAAGGATAAAAAGTGAGACAGGTGAGATAATGTCGGACTTTGATATTAAACCGTCAAAAAGAAAATCAGTAATGAAAGATGTTGATAATAAGCAGATATGGTCGCTCGAAGATTGGGTGACAGGCACAGTTAACGGGGGAGGTCCCGAGTATATAATGCGTACATACAGCGGAAAAGTTTGCATAAAAAAACGATAGTATTTGTAACCTTTCTCTGTCAGGGTGGTGTTTAGGAAAACATCTAATCATTAATTAATTCAAAAGCTATGAAGAGAGTTTCATTAAACGTGCTATGTCTTGTTGCCTTATTTTTTTCAGCAACATTTCTTCTTGCCGGCCAATCGCGACAGAAAACCGAAGGTATGTGGACAGTTAAACCCCAGGGACCCTTACTGCAGTTCCGGTTTACAATAGACAATGACGATGACAACGGTAATATGAGTAATACCTGTAACTTCAGTAAGGATGAACTGACAGGTTTTAAGACGGGTGATGATATTATATTTTCTGTTAAGAGACCGGCGGGTCTTATCACTATGACAGGTGATATAAGCGGTGACAGGGGAAATGGTACCTTTACCTTTGAAGCCGATAAGGCATATGAAGGTTCCCTGGCTGATGCCGGTTTCCGGGATGTCCCCGCGAAAATACTGTTCCTGTTTGCAGTAAAGAACACGGGTACTGATTACATAAGGAAGGTAAAAGAGATGGGATTCAGTGATATCTCGCTTGATAATCTTATTGCTTTTGTTGCACTTGATATCTCTATTGACTATATCTCAGGGGTAGAGAAAGCAGGGTTTAAGAATATCGATCCGGGCAACATAATAAGTTTCAAAGCGCTTCATATCGATCCGCAGTATATTGCTGATATAAGGAAAATAGCGGGAGAAGATCTTTCTGTTAATGATATGATATCTTTTGCTGCACTTAAGATAGATGAAAAGTATGCAAAGGAAATGTATAACTCGGGATACAGTTTGTCAGGTCCCGATCTTGTTCAGTTCAAGGCTATGGGTATAACTCCGGATTATGTTAAGGAGATGATGGCTACAGGCTTCGACAAGATATCCAAGGACGATATAATACAATTCCGTGCGCAGCATATAACGCCCGAATATGTTAAGGAAGTTCAGCAGATGGGATTCAACAGGAAAATTACTGCTGATATGGTCGTTAAATTGAAGATCTTTAAGATCGACAGGGAATATGTGCAAAAAATACGTTCAGCGGGTTATCCTGATCTCACTCCTGAAAAGTTCGTGGAATTCAGGATTTTTAAGATAGATCCCGGTTTCATTGAAAAAGCCACAAAATTTGTCGGATCCAGGCCGACCCCTGAAAAGTTGATCCAGTTAAAAATAGCAGAAGGAAATCACCCGTGATTTCCTTCTGCCCGTTTTATTTAATATGTTTCTTATGAATTCTTAAGAAAAAGATCCACCTCCCTTGCGACCTTTCTTCCTGATGCAATTGCTGTAACAACAAGGCTGGCACCATTTACCGTATCTCCGGCAGCAAACACTTTCGAGACGCTTGTTGCCATTTTCCCGTCTACCTTAACATTTTTCCTGTTATCAAGGTCGACTCCCAGTTCTGTCAGCAAGCCATCAAGGACAGGATGAACGAAACCCATTGCCAGCA
>DATFLA010000040.1:0-2820 GCA_035268305.1 Bacteroidales bacterium
AATAGCCTGACTGATTCTAATACCTGTATACATAAAACGCTAAGAAGATCTGAGCCTGCAAATTACCTGCGAAACATAAAAAAAGTATCTTAAAAAACAATTTTTTATGCCAAAGTCTAAAATAAATTGATGATTAACTGGTACTTTTTGATTAAAAAATTATTATAATTAAAAAGTTACGTTAAATTTGAAGATGTAAATTTTATAAGACAGATCCAATTTTTATCTCATGGAGCTTACAAAGTTGTATATAGAATCAACACAAAAGTCGCCTAATATTGACTTCAATTCCATTACAGGTGAGCTTATTCTCTCAGGAAAATCCATTCCTGAAAATGCTGCATTTGTATATGAAAGAGTATTAAAGTGGGTAGGTGAATATATTAAGTCTCCAAAACTAACAACCAATTTCAGGATAAATCTTGAATATTTTAATACGGCTACTGCTATCTGGCTGTCGAAGATTGTTTCTGCACTCTGTTCTATTGAAAACGAGGAATGTACACTACTGATTCATCTCTATATAAATATTGAGGATTACGATTACATGGATGAGGAAGATCTGAAAGACGAGCTCCACCCAATAATTCACATGATAGGCAGTCCTACAATTAGTGTAGCAATAAAAGTATATGGCACAGGCGATAATGGTGATATCATAAAACAATCGCTCGTCCTTATCTGATATAGGCCTCATCATTAGCATTTCTGCTTTTTTCTTCTGTTTTTTTGGCATAACTTTATTAGCTCAAATTACTTTTGTTATGAGAACTTTATTAGTTGTCGTGCTTTCAATATTTACAGTTATGGAATCATTCTCGCAAAACAACACAACTGACAGGAAACCGGTAGCGGCAGGCAGATTTTATTCAGGAGACAAAGAGACACTTACAAAGGACATGGCAATACTCTATAAGTATTGCAAAAAGACTACTCCATATAAAAATGCAAGGGCAATAATAAGCCCGCACGCAGGATATGTTTTTTCAGGTGAAATAGCTGCTGCAGCATATTCAGCAATACCCACTGACAAAGTTTATAAGAACATATTTATTATAGGTTCAAGCCATGTAATGTATTTCGACGGGGCATCAGTATATAACTCAGGCGATTATATTACACCTCTTGGCAGGGCAAAGGTAAATCTTGACATAGCCAACAAACTGATTATTGATAACAAGGTGTTCCACTTCCCTACCGATGCACATACTGAGGAACACAGTATTGAAGTTCAGATTCCGTTCATACAGACCCACTTCAAAACTATTCCGCCTATAGTTCCGATCATAATAGGGACTGATAACATTAACACAGTTAAAAAGATCGCTGAGGCTCTCAGACCCTATTTCACACCTGATAATCTCTTCGTTATAAGCAGCGATTTCTCACATTATCCTCCTTACAAGGATGCTATTGAAAATGACAGGCTGACAGCAGAAGGTATAATATCCGGAGATCCAAAGACTTTCCTTAGAACACTTGAAAAAAACTCGGAAAAACATATTAAGGGACTTGTTACAAGCATGTGCGGCTGGACCTCAGGATTAACACTTCTCTATCTCACAGAAGGAAACGAACACCTCAAATATAAACTGATCGATTACTCCAATTCAGGTGATTCTCCTTATGGCAATAAGGATGAGGTTGTAGGGTACAATGCTATAGTTCTTACTGATGACCAGGGAGATAATGCGAATTCCGGGTATTCAAATGATGAGTTCAAATTTTCTGAAGCAGATAAGGAAATGCTGTTTAAAATAGCCAGGAACAGCATCCATTCACTTCTTTTCCGCGATAAAAAATTTATTCCGGAAGTCTCAAAAATGTCACCTGCATTAAAGAAGACCTACGGAGCATTTGTTACACTTAAAATCGATGGTAATCTACGTGGATGCATCGGAAGGTTCATCTCTTCAGAGCCACTTTACAAGGTTGTGTCTGAATCGGCCGTCTCTTCGGCATTTGAAGATCCCCGCTTCTCTCCTTTGACTAAAAAAGAATATAGTGAAACTGAAATGGAGATAACAGTACTGGGGCCCCTCAGGAGAATTAAGGACCCAAGTGAGATAATTCTTGGGAAAACAGGTATCTATATCAAAAAAGGATCAAAGGCCGGTACTATGCTTCCCCAGGTGGCTGTTGAGAACGGGTGGACCGTCGAACAGTTCCTGGGTTATACGGCACGCGACAAGGCAGGTATAGGCTGGGACGGATGGAAAGATGCAGAATTATATGTCTATGATGGATTAGTTCTCGAAGATAACAGGAAATAACCATGTATCATGTTATTGGGACCGGTTCGACCGCAATACTGTTATATCTGTTAAGTTACCTTTTTTACAGGGCCGGTTTTTATTCCGGGAACCTGCACAGGAAGCTGTGGAATACCATACTAGCTCTTGCTTTTATCGTGACAATGATCGCAGGAATATTTCTTGCACTCCAGGTAACATATAAATGGGATATCCCTATAGTGAAAAGTATCCTTAAATGGCATGTGGAATTTGGAATAGCTATGTCATTCACCGGTATTTTCCATCTTATCTGGCATTTATCATATTATACCCGAATATTCAGAAAGAACGGTTCCCGGAAAACACCGGAAGTTTTTCATACTCTTTCACAATCCGATATCAGTATAAATCTTTTCATTGTAGGCTTTGTAAGTTCTTCAATACAACTTCTGCTTATAAGGGAAATGCTCAACATAGCCGGAGGCTATGAACTTATTACAGGCATCTTCCTGGCTTCATGGTTGCTTGTTTCGGCAGCAGGATCAGTGCTGGCCGGAAAATCAGGTATGAATAATATTAAAAGACT
>DATFLA010000041.1:0-4068 GCA_035268305.1 Bacteroidales bacterium
GACCGTCGGCTGTCTGGAATTCTTCACGGAAATGAGCACCACATGATTCTCTCCTGTTGAGGGCATCTGTAACAAGTAATACGGCAAGTTCAAAATAGTCGGCCACCCTGCCGGCTTTTTCAAGTTCCATATTCAGTTCATCGTCTTTTCCAGGAATATTGAGATCTTTCCAGAACTCTTCCTTAAGTTCCTGTATCATCACGAGAGCCTCTTTCAGCCCTTTTTCATTTCTTATCATGCCGCAGTGATCCCACATTATTTTTCCAAGCCGTTTATGGAAAGATGTTGCAGTTTGTTTACCCTTAATAGACATTAGTTGTTTGATCCTATCTCTGACTTCTTTCTCAGCTTCATCAAATTCAGGTAAGTCTGTAGATATTTTTGATGTACGGATCTCATCAGCCAGGTAATTGTTTATTGTATTGGGCAGAATAAAATATCCGTCCCCTGATGTCTGCATAAGAGAGCTGGCACCCAGTCTGTTAGCACCATGGTCGGAAAAGTTGGATTCTCCTATGGAATATAATCCGGGTATTGTTGTCATCAATTCGTAATCAACCCAGAGTCCGCCCATTGTATAGTGACCGGCCGGATATATCCGCATAGGTTCCTCATAAGGATTGATACCTGTTATTGTATGGTACATCTCAAAGAGATTTCCATACCTGTCTTCTATAACATCTTTTCCCAGCTTCTTTATCGAATCCCTGAAGTCGAGATTAACGGCTAATCCTGTTTCTCCAACGCCGTACCCGGCATCGCAGCGTTCCTTGGCCGCCCGCGATGCAACATCCCTGGGAACAAGGTTACCAAATGCAGGATAGCGCCTTTCGAGGTAATAGTCTCTTTCTTCTTCAGGTATCTGGTTGGCGGGTCTCTTATCCCCCTTTTCTTTCGGGACCCATATCCGGCCATCATTTCTCAGTGATTCCGACATTAGAGTCAGTTTCGACTGGAACTCGTTAAGCTGAGGAACAGAAGTAGGGTGTATCTGGACAAAGCTCGGGTTTGCAAAGAAGGCTCCTGTTTTATGTGCCTTCCATGCTGCTGATGCGTTTGAATTAACGGCAAGTGTGGAAAGGTAATATATTGTACCGTATCCTCCCGTTGCAAGTACAACTGCATGGGCTCCGTGACGTTCGATTTCTCCGGTGAGCAGGTTGCGGGTTACTATGCCCCTGGCCTTGCCGTCAATAATAACAAGCTCAAGCATTTCCCTCCTCGGGTACATTGTTACTGTACCTTTTTTTATCTGCCTGTTTAGAGAAGAATAGGCTCCGAGAAGACACTGCTGGCCTGTCTGCCCTTTTGAATAGAAAGTCCTCGAAACCTGTACTCCACCGAATGATCTTGTATCAAGCGTACCACCGTAATCCCTCGCAAAGGGGACACCCAGTGCCGTGAAATGGTCAATAACCTCGTTACTCACTTCCGCAGCCCTGTAAACATTTGCTTCACGTGCCCTGAAGTCGCCTCCCTTAATCATATCATAAAAAAGGCGGTATATGCTGTCACTGTCGTGCCTATAGTTTTTTGCAGCATTTATACCTCCCTGGGCAGCTACAGAATGGGCCCGACGAGGTGAGTCCTGGTAGCAAAATACTTTGACATTATAGCCAAGTTCGCCCAGGGCTGATGCCGCACCGGCACCTGATAAACCGGTTCCTACAATAATAATTTCAAGTTTTTTCTTGTTTGCCGGATTGACCAGCTTAGAATATGCTTTGTAATTGGTCCATTTTTGCGCTAATGGACCAGCTGGTATCTTTGCATCTAATTTTCCCATGATTATTTTTCTTTATCGGATTACCTGAAAAGCCATAATGAAACTGCAATGAAGGCGAAGCCTGCCGGTATTATAACTGCATAGATAACGGCAACTACATTGATAAACGGTGACCATAACCTGTGATTCAGGCCAAGTGTCTGAAATGCTGAATAAAATGCATGATAGAGATGAAACCCAAGCAGAACAAAGCATGCCAGGTAGATATAGTCGTATGCCGGTATTTTGAACAGCTGATGTGCAACTGAATAAAAATCCTCAGCATTTCCCTGCACCAGTCCCAGCTTTATGAAATAAAAATTGAAGAAGTGTATGACAAGGAAAGTAAGTATTGTAGCTCCTGTCCATATCATGAACTTCGAAAAGAAGGATGTTTTGGCCTTACTCCCGCTGGAATATCTTACTGGACGTGCTATCCAGTTCTGTATCTGAAGGTAAATACCCCAGGTGAAGTGTATAAGAATTGCAGCCAGGAGAACTACCTCCATAACCTTCACAAGGGGAAAGGTAGCCATAAAATGGGCCGCTTTGTTAAAAGGCACGGGGTCACTCTTTAGCAGCATCAGGTTTATATAAAGATGAAGCGGCAAAAAAGTCAGCAGGAATAACCCTGCCAGTGCCATAATAAATTTTTTGGTAACAGAGGAAAACAAAACTTTGCTCATTGCGATAGATATGTTATTAGTTTATCTTATTGTCAGGGATAGGAAGTCCGAATAACGTCTCAATAATACTTCTTTAATATTTTTTTTACAATTATCACATCATGCTAATTATCACAAATGAACCGCAGGCCATAGTGGTTATGCTTTATATCAGGAATTGGCTAACTTTACAAATCTAATAAATTAAGCTCATGATTTACATAAATAATGGCAAAAGAATATCTTATACCGACTCTTCAACGGGTTACCCTGTAGTTCTTATTCACGGATACCTTGAGACATCTGAATCGTGGGATGGCTTTGCAGATAAACTGGCAGAAGGGTTCAGGGTTATTGCCATTGATCTTCCAGGACATGGTTCATCAGATCTTATTGGTGAAACACAGACAATGGAAGATTTGGCGACTTCTGTGAAGAGCCTGCTGGACAATCTTGGTATCTCAGATTTTTTTCTTATAGGTCATTCCCTGGGCGGGTATATTACTCTGGCTTTTGTGGAGATGTTCAAAAGTGTCTTATCGGGTTATTGCCTGTTTCATTCCCACCCTTTCCCTGATACGGATGAAGCAATAGAAAAGAGAAAAAAAGAGGTTGCGATGGCTCAATCAGGGCAGAAAGAATTGTTTTACAGGGAGAATGTAAAGATGATGTTTGCCGGTCAGGATCTTAAAAAATGCCTCAGTGCTGTCGAAAAGGCTGTGGATATCGCTTCCGGTATTGATGCCCGGGGAATAAGTGCCGTGTTGAAGGGCATGATGCTGCGTCCTTCAAGATTGAATGTTGTGGAAGAAGGGGAAGTCCCGTTTTTATGGATTCTCGGGGCACTCGACAAATATATAGACTGCAATAAGGTAAGGGCAAAAATCGCAATGCCCGTTAATGCAAGTCTTGTAATCCTTGAGGCCTCGGGTCATATGGGATTCATTGAGGAACAGGACAAAGCAGTTGCCATCGTCAGTGAATTTATCAGACACTTGCCCGGATATACTAAACGGCCTCACGGATAAGCCGGATAAGTTTTTTATTGATTTATCTCCTCCTGTTCCCTGCCTTTCTTGTCTTCAAGATATTTTATTGCATACCTGAGAGTGGTATCTATATTTTGCCAGACTGGATAGAACCCCTTATTATCAAGTATATTCCTTGATATATAGGCTTCAAGCTGTATGTTTATTATGTTTCCCGATACTTTTAGTCCTTCATTGTCTTTTTTCACACCATTGGCAGCTGCAAACTTTACAAACTGGCCAAGTAAAGCCTGCTTGTCAAGATATTTTTCCATCTCTCCTGCCTCAGTATATTTCTTTAGTGTCTCCCTGTTCTTTTCAGTATAGCGAAGGGCAAACTTGTATATCAGCGATCTGACTCTCAGGAAATACGGTGAGATACCCGATGTATCAGCGGGTACAAATTTATCGGGCATGATGCCTCCCCCGCCATAAACTATTTTTCCTCCGGGGGTTGTAAATTTAAGGGAGTCGGCGAAATGGATGCTGTCTGCATCTTCAAATTCACCATGCATATAGCGGTTATTAAGATCGTTATAGTATTTATCAAATCCATCGTTGTATGGTTTTTGTATGGATCTGCCAGTAGGAGTATAATAACGGGCTACAG
>DATFLA010000042.1:0-2426 GCA_035268305.1 Bacteroidales bacterium
TGTATTATCTCCTGTCTTTTCATCGGTTTCGCAAACTACCCGGAAACCTACATTGAAGCAATCGGAGTACCACCAGATACTTTTAGGCATCTGGGGATCTGTCTTCAGCCAGGCACCTGTATGTGTATAATCGCGTGCAGCACTTCTGACTGCTCCTGCAGTACTTAAAAATGAACCTCCGCGGATAACATGTTCCTCCCCGGAATCAGGTCCCGAAGGATCCTTTACAACTCCTCCGGCATATTGAGAATAAGCATCCTTGCTATACCAATCGGAACAGAATTCAGCAACATTACCCGACATATTCTTTAACCCGAAAGGATTTGACCTTACCATATGAGGTAATTGTGTTTTACCGGCACTGTTGCCACTGTAGATTATATAGGAATTGATAACTGCCGTGTCATCTCTCAGGAAACGGGCAAGCAACCTGGTCCGCTGGAATTTTTTCGGATCGCCCGGGAAGAAATAGGGAGCCTGGCTGCCTCCCCTGCAGGCATATTCCCATTCTGCCTCTGTCGGAAGACGGTATTTCTTCCCTGTTACCCGTGATAACCACCTGCAATATGTCTCGGCAGCGTGAAATGAAAAAGATATTGCAGGTCTCTCCCCCAGTCCCCAGCCCTGGTCGGGCTGACCATACGGTGGAGTGGCTCCGGAAATAGCATCGGACGAAGCCGGTGTCCTCTTCCGCGGACCTTCTGTATCCGTTGATCTGCCTTCAGCTGCTGTCTGTAAATAAAAAGCCAGGTACTCTTCCCATGAGGTCTCCGTCTCAGCCATAAAAAAACTACTTACCTCAACCTCATGTACCGGGCCTTCATCTGCATTCCTGAAAGGTTCACTGTCAGGACTTCCCATGCTGAATCGTCCCCCGGGAACAGCAATCATTCTGAAAGATACCGGAGTGCCGGGAATATATTCGGTAAAATTACTGAAAGTGTTAACAGTAGCCGGACTGGTAAATATCTCCCTTTTCACGGATGCTTGTGTACCAAAGTTTTTATTGCTTCCATGAGTATAACCTTCAATATAGTGACCTGCATTAAGATGACAGTTGATACAGTTCAGGTCTTCCTTCTCCCTGGTCCGGTTATAGTACAGATGTGCTTCCGATCCCTCTTTGGACAGGCTTACAGGAAAGAGATTCTTATGACAGTCGATGCATGTACTTTCATAAACATAAACCCTGGCTTCTTCAAGCCCCCTGCGGCCTTTCCAGTCGAATGAGGCTGAGTCACGGGTCCAGTAACTCCACAGATCCCTTAAGCCGGTCCTTAACTTAGCCACAAGGTAACCATGACCTTTGGGTGGAAGATGGCAATCGACACAATTGGCCCTGTAACCTGAACGGGTATCATAATGAGTCGATTTTTTCCATAGTGCATCTGCCTCGGGATGAATATGACATGAGACACAGTAATCATTTGTTGATGTTATCTTTACAGTTTTATTCACTGTAGCAAGAAGCAGGACCCCGACAATTATTCCGGGGATGAATAGCAAATAGAATTTTTTCATACGGTCTGGTTAGCAGGGCTTAAGATATGAAATTATTCATTTCCGCCTAAAGAGATAAATCATTTTAAGGTGAAATAATATTTAAATATTTACCTTGTTATATAACTTTACAGGCACAGAAATGATTTAATGACACTTAACATCTTACAATAATCATGAGAAAACTGTCATCGGTACTTATTTTCCTTTCACTCAGCCTAGCGCTGTTTTCCCATCCATGGAAGCCCGGTCATTATGTTATTATTGATACCGATGGCGGTATTGATGACATCAAAGCGGTCTCAATGCTCCTGGCCTCACCCGATGTAAGGGTATTGGCTATAACAGTATCCCCCGGTGTTCTGGATGTTTCAGAAGCCTACAGGAAGATCAGGAGTCTTCTTAACTCTTACTACCACGAAGGAATTCCAGTTGGTGTTTACAGGGGCGGGAAATACGACTCGCCGGATTTTAAACCTGCGATGAATACAGTATGGGGTGATGAAAAAGGTATAGATTACGCGAATGCACCGGACGCCGACAGTGTGATAAAAGATATGCTGATTCATGAATCGACCAGGATAAGTTATATATGTCTTGGCAGCCTGGCTACTGTTCATGATGCCATGAACAACCTGCCGGTATTCGGCAGGCAGGTAAAAGAGATAATATGGAGCTCACCGGGTCCTGATAAAAAAGACGGCTTCAATTACAATATTGACAAAAAATCGGCTTTAAAGGTGCTGAAAGGCAATATCCCTGTAAAAATGGTTGAGGGCACAGGAGATGAAATATTCTATAATAAATCACTGCTTGATCAACTTGGAAAAGTACCGACTGTTTATGCAGGCAAAATATCAGCTTACCTTCTTTCGGCAGAAGCAACTGCTCATGAATATGCAAGAGAAGGGAAAGATGAAATGACT
>DATFLA010000043.1:0-4454 GCA_035268305.1 Bacteroidales bacterium
ATCCTTCCTTGTTTTCACGATGTGGTCGTGCTCCGAAAAGGTGATGGACGATATAAACAGGGACGTGAATGATCCGACCGAAATGGAGTCGAAGCTTATCATAACAGATGTTATGACAAGTACTGCATTTTCGGTGCTAGGTACTGATTTTAGCTTCTATGCCTCAATATATATCGAGCATAATGTGGGCATCTGGAACCAGTTCTACAATGCTGAGATAAGATCCGGTGAACCCACAAAATCGACTACTTATAATAATTCCTGGGATGCTACCTACCAGACACTCTATAACCTCAAGGTTATTATGGACAAGTGTTCCGATGGAGGTACTGAGGAAGGTAATTACCATACTCTTGGCATTGCCGAGGTATTAACAGCTTATAACCTGGCGACTCTGACAGATATGATGGGTGATATTCCCTGGAGCGAAGCTCTTAAACCAGGTGAAATATTCACTCCCAAACTTGACAGCCAGGAGGAGATCTATGCCCAGGTCTTTACATATCTCGATGATGCGATTGCCAACCTGGATATGGCATCAACTTATCCTTCACTTGGTAATCAGGACCTGATCTATGGTGGTGATGTTGCAAAATGGAAAAAACTGGCATATGGTCTTAAGGCAAGGTATACAATGCGTCTTTCGTACAGGACCCCTGCTTACAGCGATGTTATTTCCTTTGCGGATCAGTCTTTCTCCGATGCATCTGAACAGGCGCAGTACAACTACAATGGCAGTACAACAACAAGCCCGTTCTACAATCTTTTCCTCGACAGGAATTACTATGGGGCAAGTCAGAGTCTGCACGATAAACTTACAGCCAGGAGTGATCCAAGGGACAACGTCTTCTTCAGACCTTATCCGGGTACTGAAAGCAACGGTTTGGTTTTTGCACCAAATGGTACCACCAACCAGATACAGGGATTTTATTCAGTATCGGCGATTAGTACAAGCACAGCGCCAACATACCTGCTTAGCTACCACGAGTTAGAATTTCTTAAGGCTGAAGCATATGTCAGGATGAATAACCTGGCATTGGCTGACTCAGCGCTCAGGAAAGCAGTTACGGCAGCATTCCGGAAGGTTAATATCGGACTTACATCCCAGGAAGCCGACGACTATTTCGTTAATCATGTCAGACCTCTGTTTAATTCCAATCCCCTGTCGGAGGTAATGAACCAGAAATACCTGGCATTCTATGAAGAAGAAGCTGCAGAAGCCTATAATGATTACAGGCGACTGGCAGCTATGGGAGATAATGTGATCACTCTTGCCAATCCGCTGAATACAACACAGTTTCCGCAACGTTATACCTATGGTTCGGATGATGTAACAACTAATAATAATGTGAAAACTGCATATGGTGACGGTACCTATGTCTTCACCGAGAAAGTATGGTGGGCAGGGGGAACACGGTAGATTGATTCCGCCAGTAAAGTCAAATTAAACAATTTTAAAAGATGAAAAAATCAAGTTCAATAATACTAATCTTTACACTGATATTATTATTATTCGGATGTGAAGAACAAAAGGATCCTGCAGGATCAAGAGGGGTTGCAATAATCCCTGAAGTATCTGATATCAATCCTGCCCTCTTCGATTCAAAGGATCTTGAGAATTCCTATATACAGTTTACTGTTACACTTCCGGAAGGAACACAGGCTGATGAAGTTATAATACAGGGATCTTACAATGGTAATATGGAAAGAGTCGCAATAGACCAGGCGACGTCTTTCCCCGCTACTATCAGGATCTTATCTGCTGATGCTGCCCAGATGCTGGGATTATCATTAGCTGATATAAAGAACGGGGATGTATTCATGTTTGAGATAGTAATTGTAAATAATGGATTAGCAACACGTTCAAATGAGGTTATTTATGTCCCTGTAGCCTGTGCCTATTCTGCTGATATGGCAACAGGAAGTTATCATGCAGTCTCTGACTGGCCTTCGGAGAATGATGTTACTATCACAGTGGATCCTGATGATCCGTACACAGTTTATGTAAGTGGTCTGGCTGCGATAGACGATATTACCGAGGATAACGGGCCATATGTACTGCATATCAATCCTGTGAATTATGCAGTAACAACCGAGACAAAAACACTTGCTTCCGATTATTGGGGATATGGTGCAGTGACCTATTCGGGAGATGGCGTATTCAGTTCCTGCGACGGGGCGTATACCCTGAATATCGATATCTCGATAGGTGCATACGGCAGTCAGGGTGTTTATACTTTTAACCTGACAAGAAACGATTAAAGTTTCAGAGATTATTTTAAAAGAGAGGCTGTTTCTGAAGAATGTTACTTTTTGAACAGCCTCCTTTTTTTACTGTGATAATAAGTATTGCCCTGAGTAAATGATTGTCATAAAACTTTTTGCCTGAACAACCGATTATTACATATATTCATTTGTTCAATACAATATTTACTTCTATCTTTGCAGCCACAATTTTTAAAACAGGTTTAATAATAAGCGTAAGAATTAATGGCAGTTAAAATCAGATTAGCTAGAAAAGGCCGCAAGAAACTGGCCTACTACCACATAGTGGTTGCAGATAGCAGATCGCCACGGGATGGCAGATATATTGAAAAGATCGGTACATATAACCCGATCACTAACCCTGCGACAATCGAACTGGATTTCGATAAGGCAATGGGTTGGCTGCAAAATGGCGCAATACCTACAGATACCTGTAGAGCTATCCTGTCTTATAAAGGTGTCCTTATCAAAAAGCATCTCCTTGAAGGTGTTAAGAAGGGTGCATTTGATGAGGCTGAAGCAAACAGAAGGTTTGAAGCATGGTTGAAAGAGCATGATGCCAAGGTGGAAGCCAAAAAATCGGGTCTTGAGAAATCTTATAATGATGAGATGGAGAACAGACTTGCTATAGAAAAAGGCATCAACGAAGAAAGAGCAGCACGGATTGCCAAACGGAATGCCGAACTGGCCGCACAGGCTAAAGCAGAAACAGAAGAAACTGCATCGGGCGAATCAGCTGCCGAAGCAACAGCAGAAGAAGCAACAACGGCAGAAGAACCCGCTTCAGAAGCTGCAGCAGAAGAAGTTGCAACAGATGAGGTTGCTGAGGGAAAAACTGAAGATGCAGGCGAAGAGCAGGCTCCAGTAGCAGAAGACACTGCTTCTGAAGAGACACCTGACGAGAAACCCCAGGAATAATCCATAAGTCGTAAGGATCACAGATCCGATGGCTAAACGGAAGAACATATTACTGGGACGAATTCTTAAAGTGAGCGGCTATAAGGGTGCCGTTTCTGTAAAACTGGAAAAGACTTTTACTGAAAATATACCCGTAATGGAATCGGTCTTTCTCGATATTGAAGGGAGACCGGTTCCTTTTTTTATATCAGAATCGGAATACAGCGGTGGTGATATTCTGAAACTTGTATTTGACGGATATGAGTCGGCTGACAGGGTATCTGAGTTTTCAGGATGCGATGTTTATATCACTGAGAGCACTGAACGCACAGATGAAGCTGAAAATACTGCGGATCTTGAAGGGTTTAAGGTGATGCTTCCCGGCGGGGAGTTTATCGGAACCGTGGAAAACATTTTTTTTAATTCGGGACAGTGGCTGCTAAGCATTCTTTCTCCCGGAGGGAAAGCAATACTGGTCCCTTTTCACGAGGATCTCATTGTATGTATTGAAAAAATGGACAGGCATTTAGTTATTGATATACCTGAAGGACTGACGGAATTAAACTGATTTTTTCTTTTCCCATGCAGCCTTTTTGGAAAACGGGAGTCTTTTGAATGTATATCGGCTAATAACTAAATAGTATTGAATGAACTCCACATGGTATAAATTAATCTGATACTTAAACAGGTTTTTAACAGGTGGGTTACAACAGACATTTTAAATCAAAATCATCTACACATGAAAAAGGCTGTATTTTTATCATTGGTTTTTGTATTGCTGGCAGGCACATCCTCTTTTGCATCAAAAACATCCGACGACAGGGAAACAAGGGATCTTAGTGGTTTCTCCAGTGTAAATTTCGGAATATCAGGTAACCTGTATATCAACATCGGTTCTGAGTTCAAAGTTGTCCTTGAAGGCGACAGGTCAGACCTGAAAGAGGTTATTACCGAAGTCAGGGGCGGTAAACTTATCATTAAAAGAGATAACTGGCGTTTCAGGATGAATGAGAAGGTTACTGTTTATATTACTATGCCTGAGCTTGACGGACTGGGAGTATCCGGATCGGGCAAAGCGGAGGTAAGGGACGGACTGAAGGGTAATGACCTCAACCTGGGAGTAAGTGGCAGTGGGAAGATTCTTACAGGGGATCTTAATCTTGACCGTCTCGATTGTGGCATTTCCGGATCGGGAAATATTGAGCTGGGAGGTAGCGGCAATGTATCCAGAGCTGAAATCTCAATAAGTGGTTCGGGGAATTTCAGGGGTGATGTGGTTGAGATCGGGAATG
>DATFLA010000044.1:0-4262 GCA_035268305.1 Bacteroidales bacterium
AAGGAAGGCGATAAAGCAAATTATATTGAGATCAATCTTATCGGTCGTGGTGGCAACACCATGGCCCTGGGCGCTAAAGCAGAGTTATGGAGCAATGGTAACTACCAGTATATTGAACATTTCCTTTCAAGAGGTTATGCATCATCGGTTGATCCTGTGATTCATTTTGGTCTTTCAGGGGCTGAGACAGTAGATTCTATAAAAGTTACCTGGCCACTTGGAAAATCTGTTACAATACTCAGGAATATAAAGGCTAACCAGATAATCACTATGGATGAAAAGGATGCAACACCTGTTCAACCTCATATAAATAAGCCTGTTAAGCCTCTGATGTTCACCGCACAGGATAATATTGTGGATTATGTGCACAGGCAGAAGGATTATGTTGATTTCTCTTTGAAGCAGAGGATTATACCACATAAATTCTCACAGATAGGACCAGTGATGGCTAAAGGAGATATTAACGGGGATGGTCTTCCTGATATTATTGTGGGTTCGACGAATGAACTCCCGACCACAGTTTTCCTTCGGGAAGGGAAGAAGTTTAAATCTGCCTCATTTGAGGGCCTGACTACAATGAAGTCTTGCCCGGAGGGGGATCTGGCAATTGTAGATATTGATAATGACGGCGATAATGATGTTATTGCAGTTTCCGGCGGGTATCAAAATAATGATGATGATTACAGGGATTACGTTTATAAAAATAGCGGTGGCAGGTTTACCCAGACTGTTTTGCCTGTGCCTTCATTCCCCTCAACTGTTTTACGACTTTGTGATTATAATAAGGACGGATATACCGATATTTTTATAGGTTCCCGTGTTAAAAGAAATATGTATCCCTATTCTAATAAATCATGGATCCTGAGTAACAATAATGGAAAATTTACTGCAGATACAACACTTCGTTTTGACCTCGGCATGGTCACAGATGCAGTCTGGACCGATTATGACGGGGATGGATGGGAAGACCTTCTTGTTGTAAGGGAATGGAACTCTCCGGTGATACTAAGAAATATGGAAGGAAAAGGATTTAAACCAGTTAGTATACAAGGCTTCGAAGATCACCATGGCTTATGGTATTCTGTAACAGCAGGAGATTTTGATAATGATGGTGATGATGATTATATTATCGGAAACCTGGGGGACAATAACCGCTTTACAGTGAGTGACAAATATCCTTTAAGTCTGTATGTTGTTGATCTTGACATGGATGGTACCATTGACCCTGTGATGACAGCATACTGGACCGATAAGGACGGGATTATGGAGGAGTACCCGGTAAATTACCTGGATGAGCTTTGGTCACAATCGGTTTATTTTAAAAAGAAAATACCTGATTATGCATCATTCAGCTATGCCAATATAAATGACATTTTTGATGAGACTGTAATGAAGAGAGTTATTGCAAAGCTTTATGCAAATACGACATCAAGCTATGTTATATGGAATGACAATGGAAAATTCACATGGGAAAAGCTTCCTGTGCCTGTGCAGCTATCTCCTCTTACACATACTACAGTACAGGACTTAAACGGTGATGGATACAAGGATGTGATCCTGACTGGTAATGATTATTCTTTTGATGTTTCTACAGGGTATTATGATGCCAATAAAGGTCTTGTTCTTATAAATAAAGGTGGAAAAAGAGAGCAGGGAAAACCCTCGTTCGATCTTCTTGAACCACCACAGAGTGGTCTTATGATAGAAGGCATGGTTGAATCACTGCTCTATTTTAAAGGAGATACCTCGCTTGTGGTCGCAGGTGTAAACCGCTCCGGAGTGAAGGTTTTTGAACATAAGAGCAAATAGTTATCCTTGCCGCAGGCTTATTGTTTATTATCTTTTGAGCCAGCAGGTTCTGATTCAATAAGGTCCCCCTGATTAAACCTGTATTTTACAACCTCTTTACAGGAATTGCAGTCGCGCAAAGGAGAATTTCTCGAGTGTGTGGAAATCTCAGCAGTTATTAATCTGTCCTTAATGTCGATAATTCTCATGTCTGATTCGATGACCCGGCCAAGGACAAGGTTGTCACCTGTATTTAACAGGATAAGATTTTCCGGAGCCTCCTCGTACTGTCCTTTGAAGGAGTTAAGAGTAATAATGGCATCCTCTTTGTCGTCATCATCAATGAGACCGGTATGGATATTCCCGGGGTTAATTATATATTTTATCGAATTATCCTCCGTAGATACGAATTGGGATTTATTCTCGGTAATAGTAATAATACCATTTTGTGATATTGTTTCCTTTGTAGCGCCAAGTATTTCTTTTACATAAGCAGTAGCTACATCTAAAACTTTGTGTCTTAGGGCTTTTTCTCCGGAAGCTTTATTGTTATTCTGGTTGCAGGAGAATAAGAAAAGTGCAGTTATAATTACAAGGAGGGATTTTTTCATTTTGGCAGTATTTATTATTCTTCCAAAAATATAATTTTTGAATGTTTAATGTGAATAAAAATTTCAAATATTCTCAAATATCGAGCCCCGTACTTTGGAATAACTCACGATAACTATAAGGACGGGAGGGAAAGAGGCTGTAATATAATTTTTGAACACAATGAACAAAATCGTAACTTATAGACTTAATCATTTATCAATCTGACTATGATAATTATTGATTCTGAATACTTAACCTTAAATGTAATGAAAAGACGTGATTTTATTAGGACATCGGTTATTTCCGCATCGGCTATAAGCCTGTTTCCTGCTGATCTTTCTTCAATAACAAGGGAGAAAAAGCCCGGATCAATAGAAAAACGGTCGCTTGGTAAAACAGGAGAAAAATTGTCGATGATTGGATTCGGAGGAATTGTTGTTATGGATGTGTCTCAGGAAGAAGCCTCTTTACAGGTCAGACGTGCCATTGATGCAGGGATTAATTATTTTGATGTTGCGCCATCTTATGGTGATGCGGAAATCAAACTCGGACCGGCACTTGAGCCTTACAGGAAAAATGTTTTCCTTGCCTGTAAGACCGGTGAAAGAAAAAAGGAAGGAGCGAGAAAGGAACTTGAACAATCGCTGCAGAATTTAAGAACTGATCATTTTGATCTTTATCAGCTACATGCTGTGACAAGTATGGACGATGTTAAGACTATACTCGGCCCGGGTGGAGCTATGGAGACTTTTACAGAAGCCAGGAAAGAAGGGAAGGTAAGATTCCTGGGGTTTTCCGCACATTCAGTTGAGGCTGCTATGGCTCTTATGGATGGCTTCGATTTTGATACAATCCTGTTTCCTGTAAATTTTGTTACCTGGAATGCAGGTAATTTCGGCCCACAGGTGCTTGAGAGAGCCAGGAACAAGGGAATGGGCATTCTTGCCCTCAAAGCAATGGCTAAAAGTCCCTGGCCTGATGGTGCAGACAAATCAGCTTATCCAAAGTGCTGGTATCAGCCTCTTACGGATACTGATGAGATAAGAACGGCCCTGAGGTTTACATTATCTCATCCGGTGACTGCAGCCATCCCTCCAGGTCAGCCCGTATTGTTCAACAAGGCTGTGTCGATGGCTGATGACCTTCCTCCTCTTTCCGGAGAGGAAGAAAGAAGCCTTAAGGAGAAAGCCCTGAAGGGTACGCCGATTTTTTCTTATAAAGCAGGCTGATTAGCACAAATGGTATAAATAAGGGAGAGAAAATGAACAGGTGAGGCACAAAGTGCTTTATTTAATAGTATCACCTTTGTCTCCTCAACGTAATCTTAGTGTTACTAAGGGATAAAAATCTAGCCTTGAGACAGCTTCCTTTATTTTGTGTACTTAAGTTTCAGATTAACCTCTTTATCATATACAAAATAGCAAGGATTATCGCACTGATCCTTCTCGTATTTTACCTGGGGCGTGGCTGAATCGACGGTTATATACTTTTTCCCCCCTATATAATAAGTGGCAGTGAAGGTGTATTGCTTATTGATAGTCAGGTTGATATAATTATTCTTCAAATGAGCTGTAAGTGTAGAATACAAAATACTGTCACCTAGAAAGCCTTCGTAAACCCTGACGGGTACAGCAGGATTGGCTTCTGACACACTTACTTTTATCTGGATATCAGTATTAGTTGGCTCTTCTCCTGTACACTCGGAGCAATTAACAAAAAGTCCCTGCTTCTCACATGAGAAAAGCAGAACTAAAATGAGTAATGTTATTATACGTATTAATTTAGCCATATTGCTAATTCCATCTTATGGGTTTTATTTTTGCCCTGATCTTGTCAAAAAAATAATTATATGAAATTCCGAATCTCAGCCATACAGGTCCTGC
>DATFLA010000045.1:0-5509 GCA_035268305.1 Bacteroidales bacterium
TCAGGTACAACATTGGTGTATAATCCATTCGAAAGCCCCAGTAAGAATAAAGGTTGGCATCGGATACAATGATTATTGAAGAAAAAACAATGAGAAACCATGTATAAAATTTAAGGGCAGTTTTATACCAGTTACCATTGAAATAAAGACCCGGTATAATAAAGAGCAGAGGTAATATCATATAATACCCGGTTGTTGAAATATCAAGGGCTGAGCCATGATAAAACGTTTTAAGGAGTTCCGTGAAACTGTACTGAAATGAATTATGATACTGAAAAAGGATAAAAAACAGGCGGGCAAAGAAAAAGAATACCAGCCAGAATACTGCATAGAAAGCGAGTGCTTTAAGTCTTTTTATCATAGTTTTAATTAATTACTACTTACCCTGATAACCTTTGTGCTTCTGTAAAATAATATCAATGACGATGTTATTATCACCATCCCTGTAACCGTGAGCCAATCAGGCATCTCCCCGGGAACAAAAAGCCAACTTAATACGGCACCTACAACAGGTATAATAAATTTCCACAGGTTTAGTTCAGACACCTTGACACCGGGACGTTGCAGAAGGCGGTACCACAAGGAAAATGCAAAAGCAGCCATAAAACTCAGCCACAACAATATAAGCCAGTACTCCGCCGGAAAATTGTTACCGGGCGTTTCTGTTGCTGCTGAAAGAAGAAATATTGACAATCCGCCTGTAAACAAAGACACTGAACTAAGGACCATGGGGTTCATACCATTGCTCTTTACGGACACAAGAACATTGCTTGTTGCAGTTGCTATATTACCGGCCAGGATAAGCACAACACCCACCAGCTCCAGGGCTGTTCCGAAATCGAATACCTGCCTTCCTCCGCTGATCAGTACAACTCCAAATATTCCGAAGAAAATTGTAAATAGCTTCCTGCCGGTCATTTTATCATCCTTAGTCATAACAGAAGCGACTACCGCAGTAACAAGGGGCTGAGAACCAACAATTACTGCCCCGAGGGCACCCGGAACAAGACTCATTCCCTTATAAAAAAATGCATAATTTAGAAAAGTCTGAAATAATGTAACCCATCCTACAAGCTTCCAGTGCTGCCTCACCATTTTAATAAAAGCTGCAGGCTTAACAGTAAATGGCAGCAATAGCAGTCCTGCCAGCATGAAACGTAGTCCCGCGAAATGGAACGGGGAGTCATACTGTAACCCGATTTTGATACATGCATATGCTGTCGACCAAAAAAGACAGGCTACTATTGCCAGGAAGATAGTATTTCCCTTGCTGTACAATTCTTCAAAATTATTGCCTGCAAATATCTGAAAAAATCACCGATCTTCAGAATTCCAGTCAGGTGGATTTATATCTAAGAGGTTTTTAACAAAAAAATCTCTTCGTTTTCTTTCGCCATAGATACCTCCACTTGTATGTTTCATGCCCGGTAGAAAGACATATTCAAATTCCTTATTTGCTTTTATCAGAGCATTAACAAGCTGCATTGTGGATGTAGGATCGACGTTATTATCCATCTCACCGTTAAGAAGCATTAGCTTACCTTTAAGCCTCCAGGCATTTTCCACATTTGACGATTCGGCGTACTCACGTCCTACCGGCCATCCCATCCATTGTTCATTCCACCACATCTTATCCATCCTGTTGTCATGGCAGCCACATGAAGCTACCGCAACTCTGTAAAAATCAGGATGAAAAAGAACTGCGCCGGCAGCATTCTGTCCTCCTGCCGATGTGCCGTAAACACCTACCCTGTCAAGGTCCATATATGGATATTTCTTTGCCGCGGCCTGCATCCAGAGTATCCTGTCAGGAAAACCTGCATCTTTAATATTCTTCCAGCAAACATCATGAAAAGCTTTTGACCTGTTGGATGTTCCCATACCATCTATCTGGACAAGTATAAATCCCAGTTCTGCCATCTGATGCATACCATTTATAACAGGTCTGAAACTCTTCGGTACGAAGCTGCTGTGCGGGCCTGCATAAATATATTCTATTACAGGGTACTTATGTGAAGGATCAAAATTTGTGGGACGAATAATGATTCCCCAGATATCAGTCTTTCCATCTCTTCCTTTTGCCACAAAAGGTTCCGGAAGTTTTATGCCTATGGCAAGGAGATCAGAAATATCAGCTTTCTCAATAACAATAAGCTGTTTCCCGTCAGTTGTCCTTCTAAGAACTGAAACAGGTGGTGAATCAACTCTCGACCATGTATCAATAAAATATTTCCTGTCGGCAGAAAAAACGGCACTGTGATTTCCCTCACCACCTGTAAGCTTTGTTAATCCGCTCCCATCAAAATTTATCCTGTAATAATCGATGAAGTACGGATCGCCCGGCTCCATACCGCTTGCCTCAAACACTATCTGCCTGTTCTTCTCGTCAATGTATGCCACATCTCTGACAACCCATTCACCTTTTGTTATCTGGTTCTTAATTTTTCCTGCCGACAAATCATAAAGATACAGGTGATTCCAGCCATCCTTCTCTGATGCCCATATTATCTCATTATCAGGTTCCAGGTCGTGCCTGTAGTATTTACCACTGTAATCAATAAATGTAGGAGATGTTTCATTAATTACAATAAGTGATTTGCCCGTTTCGGCATCCACCTTAATCACCTGGTATAACCGGTGACCCCTTTTATTATATTCATAAGTAAAACAGGAGCCATCCTTAAACCATTTTATGTTATCAACGGAATACTGGTCAGGCAAAACTGAGTCATCTACCTTAATATGCCTTTGTGAAATAATATCGAACAATTGCGGAAACTTCTGGGGGACAGCATCGCCAGGCTTCTGGTATTCATAAGAATAATGTTTGGGCTGAAGCTGATCTTCGGGTGAAGACTCAATATAATAGATCATGTGCTTCTCAGCCGGCTTCACAAGGCACGATACAAGTTTTCTCGAATCAGGCGACCATTTAATGTAAGAAGAATAATATTTCCCCAGTCCGCCGTCATAACTGAGCCTGTACTCCTTGTTATCACTATTGTTTTTAACATATACATTGAAATTTTTAATGTACGCAGTCCATTTTTTATCTGGAGACACAACAGGGGCATTTCCCGGTTCATCCCTGAATCCCCAGAACCAATCCCTTCCTCTTGTATTTTCAATAACTGTATCTCTCTTCTCTATCCTGTAGTTCTTAAGATTGCATATCCAGTTATTGTTATTATACTGAAATGTAAATTCCGACATGTTGTCTGAAAAAAGTATCTTACTCAGGGGTAACTTCCCAGGATCTGTCTTTTTACCTGTAACAGTTTCAAATGATTTCGCAAACTTATCCCTGTCAAAAGCCGGCTTTTTTTCCAGTTTATCCGTATTAAGTATCACATAACTGGTTCCCTCCCTCGTGTCAGTCTCATAATAAAAATTATCAGTTTCCCCAATCCAGGCATAATTCCCGATGCTGTTATAAACCTTTCCCGATACAACCTTCAACAGCGAATCGGCCCGTTTATAATCATCCGCAGTGCCCTGCGAATATGAATGTGCTGTAAAAACGAAGACAGCTAATAATAAAAACGGAATCAAAATAATCTTTTTCATAACCGGGAAATGTTGTTTTTTCGGGTAAAATGTGAAGTATTGCATCACTCTCAATCTCAGGATAAATGTAGCAGAATTTGATGTCACTTTTGATATGAAGAGATCAGAATATTTAATAGATTTGTTTATAGTTCAATATATTAACAATGACTATCGCAGAATACATAGCCAACCAATTATATATCAATGGAATAAGATATGTTTTCGGGATCCCGGGCGGACCATCAATTCCATACATGGAAGCATTCAGATCTGCCGGTATTGAATTCATACTAACATCCAATGAGGCTTCGGCTGCTATTATGGCAGATGTAACAGCCAGGCTTACCGGTGTGCCAGGGGTCTGTCATTCCACTTTTGGCCCCGGTGCTACCAATATTACTACGGGTGTTGGAGGAGCGCTTCTCGACAGGTCGCCTGTAATAGTTTTTACAAGTGAGATTAATGATGAGATGCTCAGGCGTACAACACAGATGAATATCGATCACCAGAAACTCTTTGAACCACTTGTTAAAGCTACAATGAGGATGACTGCTGCCAATGTAGCCGAGATAATGAATAATGCTCTCCGAATATGTCAGGGTTCTTACCCCGGTCCTGTCCATATAGGCTTACCTGCAGGTATTGCAGGCATGCATACTGAAGCAGTCCCGAATGTAGTAATGCCTGAACCCAATGACTATTTTCACAACGACATACATAAAGTAATATCATTGCTTGAGAAATCGAGAAGGCCCTTGCTTGCTGTTGGTCTTACTGCAGCACGGGTTGGGATCCGCGACAGCCTGTTATCCTTTATAGACCATTACCGCATCCCTGTTGTGGTTACCCCTATGGCAAAAGGAATATTGGAGGAGGATCACCCTTGCTATACAGGCGTTCTCTTTCATGCACTGAGTGATTTTATCGAGGATATCTATGAGAACACCGACCTTGTCATCGGACTGGGATACGACCAGGTTGAATTCAACTATGAGTCATGGATGCCTGACGTGCCGCTTGTCCATTTTGATACCAAAGAGACGGACCTTCCTTCCGGAGGTATGGTAGCCCCTTACTGGGGTCCGGCTGATGAATGGTTCAGTCTGCTTAAGAACCTCAATTCAGGAAACCTCATTTTTGAGGAAACACTTATAAAAGGCATCCGTGATGAGATGGAATCTGTATTCATGGGCTTTACCGGTCATTTTGGTCCGGTGGCAGCCATGAAAATACTATACGACGAATTACCTGATGATACAATAGTCACGTCAGATGTAGGGTCACATCTCCATTTACTAGGACAGTTCTGGAAGACAAAAGGTAAAAAAAACATACTCATGACAAACGGATGGTCCGGAATGGGTTTTGGTATTCCTTCAGCACTCGCTGCCCAGATGAATGAAAGGGACGGAACTGTAGTTTGTATTACAGGCGATGGAGGGTTCCTGATGATGGCCGGGGAACTTATCACAGCAAGAAGGTATAACCTGCCTGTCATAACCGTTGTCTTCTCCGATGGTGAACTTAACCTCATCAAGGTAAAACAATCATGGCGAGATATTTCTCCGTACGGCACACTCCTCTACCAGGGGGATCTCTTTGAATCCGATATGTTCCTTGGCATAAAAGTACTGAAAGCATGGTCAGCCGACAGCATGAGACAGGCTGTTATAGAAGCCCTTGCTGTTAATGAACCGGTAATAATCAATGCAGCCATTGATCCCGAGGATTACAAGTGGCTTATTGTCCGTCGTTAATTAAACAGCAGGCTGGCAACCCATTCGATATGTCCCTAAAAAACTACTCCTCTTTCCCTTTAGCTGGTTTTGTAGCAGCAGTGGTCTTAGTCGTTTTTGTCTTAGCCGTTGTTTTGGAGGTTTTTGTTGTTTTCTCCATTTTTTCTGCTTTAACCTCAGTTACCTCCTTCTTCTCATTGGCGGGTTTTGTGGTTTTTGCTTTA
>DATFLA010000046.1:0-3545 GCA_035268305.1 Bacteroidales bacterium
TTAAGGCAACAGGCTAAAGGTCCCGGGCTTGATGAAGGAAAATACATGGAAGCTGTCAAATTGATTCCTCTATGGGATAATGAGAAGCTCACTATGGTTAATAAAGTCCTCCGAACATTTCTCGATTTACTTATCCGGGCAGGAGAACAACGACTTATTGAGTCTGAAAGTCAAAAGGAGATTGTTTACAGTGAAGAAAAATATCATACCCTGTTTGATACAATGAAACAGGGGGTATTTTACCAGGCAGCTGATGGAGACCTGATTGATGCAAATGCGGCAGCTCTTGATATGTTCGGTCTCACAAAAAATCAGTTGCTATCAAGAACGTCCTATACTCCCGAATGGAGTGTAATAGATAAGGATGGCAGGCCCCTCAGCCCGGATAAGCATCCATCAATGGTTGCCCTTTTAACAGGCAAACCTGTAACAGACTATATTCTGGCTGTCTATAATTACAGGGATAAAAAGTACATCTGGATGAATGTCAATGCCATTCCCCAGTTTAATGATAATTCAGGAAAACCTACCCGGGTAATGGTTACCCTGCATGATATAACAAAACAGGTAAACACTGAAGATGAATTACGAAGGAGCGAAAACAAATACCGCCAGCTTGTTGAACATTTCCCTGAAGGAATTATGGTGCATGTTGACGGGAAATTTGTCTATGCCAATGAATCTGCCCTTAAAATATTCGCCGCCGGCAATATATCAGATATTTTAGGTAAAAATGTACTTGATTTTGTTGATCCGGTTAATAAAAACACGGTAACAATACGTATCGAACAAGTTACTAATAAGAGGCATATAGCACCACTTAAGGAGGAAAGACTTTTAAAAGTCGACGGCACAGGTTTCATTGGAGAAGTGATAGCCACACCTATAAGTTATTACGACAGACCTGCAGTACAGCTGATGGTCAAGGACATAACAGACCGCAAACAGTGGGAAGAAGCAATTCAAAGAAGTGAACAGAAACTTAAGGCATATTTCAACAATACAGGAGATTCAATATATATTATTGATGCAACAACTGGGAAAATAATCGATTGCAATTTACATGCATGTAAATCCACCGGTTATAAAAAAGAGGAAATAACACTTATGACATTTCATGATATTGAAAGCCGTAATAATTTTGATGATATTAAAAGAGAATACAGGAAATCACCCGCAAAAGAAAATCTGGTTGAAGGAATTCACAGAAGGAAGGATGGCTCTCTTTTCCCTGTAGAGATAAGACTTAAGCATATTCCGGCATCGGATCCTCCTTTATTATTATCGATATTCCGCGATATATCTGTGAGAGAAGAGCTGCAAGCAGGGAAAATGCTTCAGAGTGAAATAACAAGGAATATCATGGAGGGCATTTACATGGTGAGACCAAATGACCTCGTTATTGTATATGCAAATCCGATAATGGAAAAGATGTTCGGATACAAAAAGGGTGAATTGATAGGAAAAACAGTATCAATAATAAATTCTCCGGATGGAGGAAACCCTGATAAAACAGCCCGTCAGATTGAGCTAAGCCTTAAAAAGAGAGGGATCTACAGGGGCGAGGTGCTTTCACGTAGAAAAGACGGTACTCCATTCTGGACCTATTCAGTTATATCCATGATGAAACATCCGGATTATGGTGATGTTTATCTTTCATTACAGTCAGATATTTCAGAAATCAAAGAAACTGAACAGGCACTCAGGGAAAGTCAGGAAAAGCTTGATCTCGCTCTTAGATCAGCTGAAATGGGAGTCTGGTATTTTGATATCAGCAGAAACAAGAGAGTATTTGATAAACAATGTTGTCATTTACTGGGGCTGGATCCAGAAACATACAATGGTTCTGATAAGGAGTTCATGAGTGTTGTTCATCCTGAAGATCTGGCGGCCCTCAGACAGCAGGTGCATGATACAATAAAACAAAGGAAGACCTTTTCTCCGGAGTACAGGGTTATACTTAAAGATGGTTCGGTAATTTACATAAAAGCCAGGGGGAAGCTTATAGTTGGAGATGATAATAAGCCGTCAGGGATCCTTGGAATTTTATGGGATATAACCGACAGGATAAAAAATGAAGAAGAAATACTTGAAAAAGAAAGGAATATAAAAGAAAGTGAAGAAAAATTCCGTGCAATATTCTATTCGGTTGACAGTGGTATAATATATATGACAAAATCTGGAAAAGTTGTGGATATTAACCCGGCTTTTCGGAAGTTATTTGCAATTGAAAAAAAAGATCTTGTTGGGATGAACATCCAAAAGGTAGCCAGAAAGATGCTAAATCACTCTGATTCCGACAAGATTTTGAAAATCATTGAAAAATTAATTAAAGGTGAATCTATATACGGATTTCAGTTCGAATGGAAAGAACACCATCTTTCCGGCTCAGCATTTATAAGTGCCGAAACCGACATGCTTATTGGTGTGATATCGGATCTTACTGAACAGAAGAAAGCAGAGAAACAGAGACTTGAACTCCTGTTAAGACAGGAAGCCATTCTTGGTACTGTACCTGATATTATAATGGAGATAAACACTGATAGAATATATACATGGGCCAATGAAGCCGGGTATGAATTTTTTGGCACAGACGTTATAGGGAAGCCTGTCTCTCATTATTCAATGAATAATTCTAAACTAAATAATAAATTCAAGCCTCTTTTTGACGGATCTGTACAATCTATGTACATTGAGACGAGACAAAGAAGAAAAGATGATGAGATAAGACTTCTTGGGTGGTGGTACAGGCCTCTTACTGATATGTCAGGAAATGTTACGGGAGCGATTTCTTCCGCAATGGATCTTACTGAAATAAAGGATTATGAAATAGAACTGGAACGATCGAAAGAACAGCTTGAGCAGCTGAATAAATACCTTCAGAATATCAGGGAAGAGGAAAGGAAAAGAATAGCAAGAGAACTGCATGATGAACTTGGGCAGGCTCTTACAGCAGTTAAGATAGACCTGTCGGCAATTGACCACAGTGCCGGCACCAATGCGGATATACATAAAAGGTTACATAAAGTTGTTTCACTCGTAAACAATTCTCTTCATACAGTAAAAAGACTCACATTTGAACTCAGACCACATATACTCGACGACCTCGGTCTTCTTGCCGCTCTTGAATGGTACACTGAGGAATACAGCAAGAGAACAGGTATAAATATAGCCCTCAACATGTGTGCCATGCCGGCCTTCCCTTCTGAAACAGAACTTGTTATATTCAGAATTGTGCAGGAATCACTAACCAATGTAATAAGGCACTCCAAAGCAAAAAATATCAACATAGAATGCACAAATAATAATAAGAAACTGGAACTAAAAATAATTGACGATGGTATTGGTATTTCTTTTGAAAACCTTCGATCAAGGAAATCATTCGGATTATTGAATATGAAAGAAAGGGCAAAAGAAATAGGTGCAGTATTAAGGATAGAATCCACTCAGGAACAGGGCACAACTATTATTATGAATATTGATTACTGATAATTAAGCAGTGACCCATTCAAAGAATATATATACCTTTGTATTTTCTTGCCTCT
>DATFLA010000047.1:0-3323 GCA_035268305.1 Bacteroidales bacterium
CCGTGGTTTACCAATTATCCCACTCCGTGCTAACTCCTTATTACTCCGTATATCTCTGTGTAACATTTATTTTTTTCATAGGGACATTAAATTTCTCAGCATTTACATAATGCTTATTTTTCAATATCCATTCAAGGTTAATATTGTGTTAAAATCAGGTTATTTATTCTATTGTTTTTATACATTTAGACCTCCAATTAATCTTTTAACTAATACGGTATTATTATGGATCCGAGAGTACAACAATTCATGGCCATGATCAAGGCCAGAAACCCTGGGGAAAATGAATTTCACCAGGCAGTTCAGGAGGTTTCAGAGTCGCTGATTCCTTTTATTGAAGAAAATCCGAAATACAAACATGCCAAGATCCTGGAAAGGATAGCGGAACCTGAGCGCGTTGTAATTTTCAGGGTACCGTGGCTTGATGACAAGGGCGAGATTCAGATAAACAGGGGGTTCAGGATCGAAATGAACAGTGCCATTGGTCCTTACAAAGGCGGATTAAGATTTCATCCCACTGTAAATCTTGGCATTCTTAAATTCCTTGCTTTTGAGCAGGTCTTTAAGAACAGTCTTACAACACTTCCGATGGGAGGAGGTAAAGGAGGATCCGATTTTGATCCAAAGGGCAAGTCAGATAATGAAGTTATGCGATTCTGCCAGAGTTTCATGTCGGAGCTGTACCGTCATATCGGTCCCAACACCGACGTTCCTGCAGGTGATATCGGTGTTGGCGGACGCGAAATCGGATTTCTTTTCGGGCAATACAAAAGACTGAAGAATGAGTTCAGCGGTGTACTCACAGGTAAAGGTATTGAATGGGGCGGTTCCCTGATTCGTCCGGAAGCAACAGGCTATGGTGCTACATATTTTGCCAAGGAGATGCTTGCCACACGTGGAATGAGCTTCGAGGGTAAAACAGTATGTATCTCCGGCTCCGGTAATGTAGCACAGTATGCAGCAGAAAAAGTAACACAACTCGGGGGAAAAGTAGTTACTATGTCCGATTCAAATGGTTTTATATATGATCCGAAAGGCATAGACAGGGATAAGCTTGCTTATATAATGGAGCTTAAGAATATTAAGAGGGGAAGGATAAAAGAATATGCTGAGAAATTTGGTGTGGAGTATTTTGAAGGGAAGAGACCATGGATGATAAAATGCGATATCGCCATGCCAAATGCCACACAGAACGAGATAAACGGAGAAGAAGCCAAAATGCTCGTCAATAATGGTTGTGTATGTGTTTCGGAGGGAGCTAATATGCCATGTACCCTTGAAGCTGTCGAGGTATTCCTAAATGCAAAGATACTTTATGGTCCGGGTAAGGCAGCCAATGCAGGCGGTGTTGCCACATCAGGACTTGAGATGACACAGAACTCGATGAGGATACCATGGTCGCGTGAAGAGGTTGATGATAAACTTCACACCATAATGCGTAATATTCATGCAACATGTGCAAAATACGGCTCGCAGAAAGATGGCTTTATCAATTATGTTGACGGTGCCAATATAGGAGGATTCGTAAAAGTTGCAAATGCGATGATTGCACAGGGAGTTGTCTGATGCAGCTTATAGATACTCATACACATTTATATCTGCCTGAGTTTGATACCGACAGGGATGAAACGGTGAAGAGGGCTGTTGGCAATGGCATAATAAAAATGCTCATGCCGAACATTGATGTTGACTCTGTTGACCGTATGTTGTCTGTCCGGGACAGGTACCTTGATATTTGTTACCCGATGATGGGTCTTCATCCCACCTCGGTTAAAGACGACTACCGCGAACAGCTTGACAGACTGGAACAATTACATTATGAACATGAATTCATCGCTGTCGGAGAGATAGGAATAGACCTGTACTGGGATAAAACCTATGTTAATGAACAGGTAACAGCCTTCAGAAGACAGGTAGCATATGCAGTCGACAACGAGCTGCCGGTAGTCGTTCATTCAAGGGAATCATTCAGGGAGGTATTCGCCGTTCTTGATGAGTTCAGGGGGAGAGGTCTCAAGGGTGTCCTTCATGCATTTACAGGTGGCGCCGAAGAATTAGAGAAAGCAAAAGAGCTGGGGCTGATGCTGGGTATCGGGGGGATAGTGACCTTTAAAAATTCCGGTTTGGATAAAGTACTTAAGGAGGCTGATCCGGACAGCATAATACTTGAAACAGACTCTCCGTACCTGGCTCCTGTACCATTCAGGGGGAAAAGAAATGAGAGCTCATATGTCCCGCTGATAAACAAAAAGATAGCAGATATTTTCGGGATGAGTGAAGAAAAAACAGCAGATCTGACTTATTATAACTCATCCGTATTGTTCAGCCGTATCAACAATAATTAAAAACACAGGAGCAGAACAGCAACCTGCCAGCAAATAACTGTCTGCCAGGCAAGTTGTATGTTATTGTAATAAATGCAGTAGCTTTGTACCTGTGAAACATTTCAGACAATGATGAAATCCAGCAATGAGGTCTCAATACTTATCATATATACCGGCGGAACTATAGGCATGGTATCCGATCCGGGGACAGGATCGCTCGTACCCATCGATTTTCGTCACATCACGAATCATGTACCGGAACTCAGAAAATTCGGTTATGATCTTCATTCGGTATCTTTCGATCCTGTAAGAGACTCTTCAAACATAGATCCTTCGGTATGGGTGAGGATAGCTGAGATAATAGAACACAGCTATGATGATTTTGACGGGTTTGTCATACTTCACGGAACAGACACAATGGCTTATACAGCTTCAGCATTAAGTTTCATGCTCGAGAACCTTGCCAAGCCTGTCATTCTCACAGGGTCGCAGCTGCCTATCGGACTGCTGCGCACGGATGGCCGCGAGAATCTTATCACAGCTATCGAGATAGCAGCTGCCAGGCAGGAAGGCTCGCCTGAGGTGCCGGAGGTATGTATCTTTTTCGACAACAAGTTAACCCGTGGTAACCGTACCACCAAGCTCAGTGCAGAACACTTTGATGCATTCTCATCGCCCAACTATCATGCTCTTGCAGAAGTGGGTCTTCATCTCAGGTATTTCAATAACCTTATCAACTACAGGTCGGCCGGCAGGAAGCTGATTATTCACAAGACCTTCGACACGAATGTTGCAATACTAAAGCTCTTTCCGGGTATTAACAGGAAGCTTGTAAAGGCCATAACCAGAACCGAAGGTCTGCGTGGCCTCATCATAGAGACCTTCGGGTCGGGCAATGCTCCTACCTATCAATGGTTTCTCGACGACCTGAAGCAGTTTATCGACAGCGGGGGGATAATACTCAATGTAACACAGTGTCATGGGGGAAGCGTTGAGATG
>DATFLA010000048.1:0-2669 GCA_035268305.1 Bacteroidales bacterium
AAAAAGCGGCCAGGAGACCCGTGATGATTTGAAAAAGAAACTGGATGAATACGGAAAAGAAGTGGAGAATTTAAAAAACAAGGCCAAGGAGAAAGGTAAGCAGGTAAAGGAAGATATCACAAATAAAATTGATCAGCTGGCCAAAGAGATAGAACATCTTTCCAAAGCTGTCTGAATAACCTGTTAAGATATGATAGACGAACTGGAGAATATCAAAAAGGATATTCAGGAGTATATTGAGGTAAAGCTGGATTTACTAAGGATACAGGCTGCTGAAATCGTATCTGATTTTATCAGCAAAAGAAGGTTTCTGTTAGTCCTGGTATTTCTGGTATCTGCAATACTCCTGTTTCTCTCTCTCTCTGCTGCTTATTTTATGGCCTCTTTGCTGAATTCAACCGAACTCGGTTTCCTTTGTGTTGCGGGTTTCTATTTTGTGCTGTTAATGATCTTTATAATTTTAAGAAAGACCCTGATTGATCGTCCTGTAATAAAATCCGTCATGAAGATTTTCTTTTTAAACAACAGAAAAAATGGGAAGGACTAATTACAATAAATATCGTTCTGTTTCATCATTTAAAGATATACGCCGTGAGAAGGAGATACTTCTTCTGAGAGGCAAAATACTGGATGCCAGGATATCTCTTGATTTCCTTGAGTTCAAAAAAAGTACTACTCCCTCTGCTATTATAACTTCTATGGCAAAAAGATATCTCCTGCCTGAGGTTGCCGTCATACTTAATAATTTAGTGAACAGCAGGAAGGACTGAGCAAATACTCTCTGCTCTTTGCCCCCCGCTATATGCAATCTCCTGCTATTCGATTCTGAGAGCGGTTGCAGGATTATAATTTGCAGCCTTTATTGTCTGATAACTTATCGCCAGCCAGCCTATTGCAAGGGTAATGAGCGTCGCACCTATATATATAAGCGGGCTGACTGTTATTCGTGTGGCAAATGTTTCGAGCCAGTATTTTGAGCCAAAATATGCAACAGGGTAAGCAATAAGTGATGATATAAGTATAAGATATATTACCTCCCTGGAAAGAAGTCCCAGGATAATATATTCCGTAGCACCATAAGTCTTTCTGATACCTATTTCTTTTGTTCTCTTATTTGTTATGAATGTAACGAGACCGATAAGCCCTAGACAGGCTATGAATATTGCAAGCAGGGAGAAGACAATAAATATCCTCCCCGTTTTTAGTTCTGATGAATAAAGGCTCTCCCACCTGTCGGTAAAAAAGTCATACTGGAATGGCATATCAGGAGCAAATTTTGTCCATACTTCTTCAATGGCCCTGATAGTTCCCTGTACATCCTTACCCGAAAGCCTGACTGTCGCATACTGATCACCTCCCCCGGGAAAGTTTACAGTAAAACAAACAGGAGGGATGGCTTTATGCATAGATTCTATATTAAAATTCTTCATGACTCCAATGATCTTAAGTCTCTGGAATTGCTGCGGACCTCGTGGCTGTAAAATATATTTACCGACCGGATCCTTCAATCCCAGTGATTTAACAGCTGCCTCATTTATAAGAACAGCCGTTGAGTCGGTACCGTATTGTGTTGAGAAAAAGCGACCTTCGGCCAGTCTCACACCCAGTGCCTCAGGAAAATCAAAACCTACGTTTGTCTGGTTTATCAGGTAAGTGTTTTTTTCGGGATCATTATCTTTGAAAAAGGCATTGTTATTAAAATCTGTCCCGGGGACAGCACGCGAATAACCAACATTAACAACACCAGGTATCTCCAGGAGCTGGTTCCGGAAAGATTTCATCTGTCGCCAGAATACATCTGCTCTTTTAATTATGATAAGATTATCCTTATCGAAACCAAGATCTTTCCCTGTCATATAATTCAACTGGCTGTATACGATTATTGAACCTATTATAATTATAATAGAAACAGTGAACTGGAAAACAACAAGTATTCCTCTTAACCTTTTCGACATTGAACCGGGACTCATAGTTCCCTTAAGCACTTCAGCCGGATTGTATGACGCCAGAACAAAAGCAGGATAAAAGCCCGAAGCCAGTCCCACAATAATTATAAGTCCGGCAAGTGATAATAATCCCGGCAGGTTATTTATCAAACCAAGAGATAATTGTTTCCCTATGAGCTGGTTAAATGACGGTGAAAGAATGACAACAAGGATCAGCGCCAGTAGTGTTGAAAAAGCAACTATTATAAACGATTCACCAAGGAACTGGGTTATCAGTCCCGATCTTTTTGCCCCCGATACCTTTCTGACCCCCACCTCCTTGGCTCTGCCTGCCGATTTGGCTGTTGCCAGGTTGATATAATTGATTATAGCCACAACGAGGATCAGTATTGCAATCACTGCAAAAATATATACGGTTGTAATGGAACCGGGTGGTTCCAGGTTATACTGGGTAGCCCCTTTAAGGTGAATATCTTTCAAAGGTTCCAGGACATAACGGAAATCATTACCGGCATTCTTAAAGTCTTCCACAGTAATACCAAGTATTTCCTTAAGCTGCGGGCCAACATAGGTAATTATCATCTGCTGCAGCTTATTTTGAAGCGCGGCCGGGTCTGTTCCGTCCCTTGCCACAAAATAAGTGTACATATAATGATTTACCCATCCCTGGTTGTTGGCCTGGCCCGGGAAGGTGCTCATTGATGCGAGCATGTCAAACTTAAG
>DATFLA010000049.1:0-2014 GCA_035268305.1 Bacteroidales bacterium
TAATAATCTTTTTTACCATCTTTTCTTCAACGCTTAAAAGATCGGTATGATCGACTGAGAGCACAGCATTATGTTCGTTGTAATCGCCCACATTATTAATATTATTTCTTATGTTCATGGGGCACAGGTTCCACTTTAATGAATCATAGTAATTTGAAAAAAGGTCGAGTTCAACTATTATTCCTCTGTTGCCTGCCTGGGTCACAAAATCTTTCAGTCGTGTAAAATAATTTTCGTCCCATTTATCCAGGTCGAATTTATTACCGCCATTTGCATAGCCTGGTACTTCGCTCCTGGCCCATGGGCAAATATATCTTCCGGGAGCGGGGGCCAGAGTGTTTCTAAGAATCCCGAAAGCACCGAATGGTTCTACATATGAGCCAGAAAATGTTCTTGTCACATTCAGCCCGCATGAATCAAGTTCATTAAGGTATTTCACATAGTCGAAATCGAGATTAAGAACGGCTCCATAGTGCTCTGTAGAGCCAATAAGAACCTCAGGTCTTCCCCTGAACAAGAAATAATGGGGATTATCGGGGTTAAGGCTCAGCGGTTGGGGTTGTACTTCTTTTGGCCCGCATGCTACAACAAGGAGAAGAAATGCAGGAAAATATAAGATTCTGGATTTTTTCATGATAATGAGGATTGAAGTGTTATGTCAGGTTTACCATGAATGTAATATACTAATAAAATAAAAAGGAGACCCCCTGTTAACCAAAAAAATAAAGGTTGACAGGGGGTCAGTATTAGTAAGATATGAAATCAGACTGTTGGAAGCTCCCAGGGTCCCCTGTAATCAGGAACCAGGTAATCATTTGCAGCAGAGCTGTTTGTAAATTTGGTCCCGTCCCAGACAAGTTTTTCTCCTGTACGGTAAGCAATATTACCCAAATGACAGAATTTAGCAATTGTGCTACCTATCTCAATGCTTGCATTTGTATTAGGATCGCGTTTTCTCATACAGTCGAGGAAATTCTGAACATGATTTTTCAAACCTTCACCTGTCCCTTTTTTATAAGGTACTGCTTCCATCCTGTCTTTACCTCCCACTTTCTCGGGTATAACTTCCCATCCGTCGCGATTAACAACAAGTGTACCATTTTCTCCGACAAAACCAAGACCATGGTTACGTCCGTAAGCTCCGTCGTTAATACCGATAGCATGATCCCAGAGAACATTAAAGCCGTCGAACTGGTAAAGAGCCTGCAGGCTGTCGGGCCATTCCTCTGCATCGTGAGGATAACCATATTTACCACCCATAGCCATAACTCCCTTGGGAGTAGTAACATTCATCCCATACAGAGCATAATCGAGAAGGTGAACACCCCAGTCGGTCATCAGACCTCCGGCATAATCATAGAACCATCTGAAAGTAAAGTGAAAGCGGTTTTTATTAAATGGTCTGCTTGGTGCAGGTCCCAGCCACATATCATAATCAACTCCGGGAGGTGTCGGTTCATCAGGTAGAACAGGCACTGAAGACATCCATCCCTGGTATGAGAATACCCTGACAAGCCTTATTTTACCAAGCTTGCCTGAATGAACAAAGTTCATTGCATCCTGCCAGTGAGGATCACTGCGCTGCCATTGACCTACCTGGACAACAGTCTTATATTTCTTAGCAGCTGCTTCCATTACATTACATTCCTCAATAGTTCTGCCAAGAGGTTTCTCACAGTATACATCCTTGCCTGCCTGTGCGGCACCAACCATCATCATGCAATGCCAGTGATCCGGTGTCCCCACAATTACTGCGTCAATATCTTTATTATCAATAAGGTCGCGCCAATCCTTGTATAAATTAGCGGGTTTGGCTCCTCTCATTTTCTCAACGTCGGCAGCCCTGCGGTTAAGTACGTTTTCATCAACATCGCACAAAGCCACGCATTCTACTTCAGGATGTTTTAAGAACTCAGCCAGATCGACAAAACCCTGCCCATTACATCCTATAAGGCCAACGTTGATCTTGTCTGTCGGCGCACATCCTGTCAATGCACCCGACAATGTAGGTACA
>DATFLA010000050.1:0-4780 GCA_035268305.1 Bacteroidales bacterium
CCCACATTGCCGGAGGTGATATTAACACCCTGCTCCCTGAGAAATTCAATTTCTCCCGTGTTTCTCCTTGTCGCTGTAATGTCAGCTGGGTTAAGGCCATCTTTTTTAATAAACCCCTGCAATAATGATAAACCTATATTCCCGCAACCAATGATTGCTACCTTATTCCTAACCATATCCTTATTTTTTTATTTCAGTCAGATTTTGAAAGTTAATATCCATACATAAAATATTTCCAAGCTGTTAATTTTAATATATTTTTTACAAATATAACTGTATATCTTAATGTATTTACCCAACTAACACCTATTGCTTATAAATTTTAATTAAAATTCATAAATACTTAATATATATTCCAGCCAAAGGAATATATAAGGTATTCATTTGCTTATTCAAGCAAGTCAACATTGCTGAAATTAGGTTATTGTATATTAAGCTATGAAAACAGTGATTGTGATCAAGAATTTTCGCAAAAGAAGTATTTATAAATATCTTAGTACTAAAATTATCCTGAAAAGAAACCAAGATGAATATTATAATTAACGGCGGAACAAGAGGCATAGGAAGGAAGATAGCTGAATATCTTGCTGATGACAAAGATAATTCTGTAATCGTAACCGGAAGAAGCACAAAAGCCCTGGAAGAATTAGCAGAGAATTATAAAAGCATTATTCCTGTTAGCCTCGATATGTCTGTTTTTGAATCAGATACATCACCTCTGGCAGGAAAGGTGAAAGAGCATTTTGACGAGGCAGATATACTCATCAACATGGCTGGTTTGCTTATCAGGAAGCCTTTTATGGAATTCACGGCTGAGGAATCGAGATTAATAATGGAAACAAACTTTTTTGGTCCTGCAGCCGTAATAAGAGCTTTGAAGCCCTATATGAGAAGGGGATCACATATTATTAATATATCGAGCATGGGTGGTTTCCAGGGAGCTTCCAAATATCCCGGTATGTCTTTATACAGTGCTTCGAAGGCTGCCCTTGCCAATCTGACAGAGTGTCTTGCAGAAGAGTTCTCCGATTCGGGCATTAAGGTAAACTGCCTTGCTCTGGGTGCCGTTCAGACAGAGATGTTATCAGAAGCATTTCCGGGTTACATGGCTCCGGTAGATGCCGGATCGATGGCCGGGTTTATTTCCTATTTTGCAATAAACGGGCATAAATATTTTAATGGTAAGATTTTACCTGTTGCGGTGGACAATCCTTAGTGCTCAGTCAGAAATGTCCGCTATAAATAATTTTTGATTTCTATTTTACCGTCAAGGGCAAGCAAGCCGTTAAATGCCAGGGCTTTCATCTCATCTTCTCCCGGATAGACAACCACTTCGGTAATATAGCTGATCATAGGTCGTAACATGTCAACAGTCTCTTCCTGGAAAGCAATTCCACCTGTAAGAATTACAGCATCTACTTTGCCTCTAAGGGTTGAAGCCATGGCTCCGATAGCTTTTCCAACCTGGTAAATGAAAGCATTTCTGACAAGTACAGCTTTCTTGTCACCTTCTGAAGCACGACTGCATACTTCCATGTAATTATTGGTGCCAAGATAGGCTACCATTCCACCCTTACCTGTAAGCATAGATTTTACCTCTGCATGAGAATACTTACCGCTGAAACACAGATCAGCCAGCTGACCGGCAGGAAGGCTGCCGGAACGCTCAGGGGAAAATGGCCCGTCACCGTTGAGGGCATTGTTTACATCAACCACCCTGCCCTTCTCATGGGCTCCTACACTGACTCCTCCACCGAGATGAGCTATGATAAGATTCAGATCCTCATAGTTTTTTCCTGCAAAAGAGGCAAATAAACGTGCAACTGCTTTCTGGTTGAGAGCATGAAAAATGGAAATACGATCAATAGCGGGATGACCTGACAACCTTGCAACATCCTGCAATTCATCCACCACAACCGGGTCAACGATAAAAGCTTCAGATCCGGGGATTAATGATGAAATTTCGTCTGCTATAAGACCTCCGAGATTGCTCGCATGCTGACCCAGCAATCCTGCCCGGAGATCTTCCTTCATTTTCGTATTGACCCTGTAAATACCTGATTCAATTGGTTTTATCAATCCTCCCCTTCCAACCACTGCTTTAATACGACTGAAATCCGTTTTATTGCTTTTTAATTCATTCATTATCAAATCTTTCCTGAACTGAAACTGATCAACAATTTTTTTAAAAGGTTTAAGATCTTCAGTTGAATGGGCGAGATTCTTCTCAAACATCAGGGCACCCTCTTCAAAAACGGCAAACTTAGTGGATGTGGAACCAGGATTTATTGTCAGAACCAGTCTTTTATCCATAGAATGTATTATATTTTGACCCGGAATATTACAGTGACATTCCGGCTATTAAATCAGGCCATCAGGCAGGATAGTGCAATGCAGTAGTACTTTGACAATTCACTTTCACTTCTTGACATAACGATTACAGGTTTTTCAGTACCTCTTATCAGTCCCCCAAGTTCGCCTTTTCCAAACAGCATAAGTCCTTTATAGAAAGGGTTACACGATTCTAGTGAAGGGAACAGGAGTATATCCGCATCTCCGCCGACAGGAGAGTCAACACCCTTTATTTCAGTACTTTTCTTATCGCACGCCAGGAAAACATCAAGGGGGCCATCCATAATACAATCCTTAATTTGTCCCCTGTCAGCCATCTTGCACATTATAGCATAATCCACCGCATTGTCAAAATGCCTGCTCATCTTTTCTGAAGCACCGATAAGTGCCACCTTCGGTTTTTCTATACCAAACCTGTGTGCCATTTCAACAGCATACCGGGTCATTGCAATCTTTTGATCGAGATCGGGAAATGGTATTACAGCGGGGTCAGTTACGAACAACAGCTTATGATAACCCTGCACCTCAAGTGCGGCCACGTAACTCAGCACAGCGCCTGGAATCATAATACCTTTTTCCTTATCCATCACAGCTTTAAGGAATTTATCCGTTCCCACAAGGCCTTTCATAACTATGTCAGCTTCATCGTTCCTTGCCATCCTTACAGCTTCTGAAGATGCCTCGGTTTCATTGGCTGCCGGTACTATTGTGAACAGCCTTGTATCAATATTACTTTCCCTGCATGTTTTTTGTATTTCAGACAGATTGCCTATAAGAATTGCCTCAATCAGGCCGTTTTTAACGGCAGAAGTAACAGCACCTATAGTATTGCTATCCTGAGCCCATGAAACAGCCACACGGTGCTTCTTATTAAGTCCCAGGACCATTTTTTCCATCTGTTTCAGGTTCGTAATCATATTTTTACCATTTACTTGCAGCTGCCGACAGTAGTATACTGTCAAATTTAGCCTGTTCAGAGTCGGATCTG
Source organism: Bacteroidales bacterium (assembly GCA_035268305.1). Lineage (GTDB taxonomy): Bacteria > Bacteroidota > Bacteroidia > Bacteroidales > VadinHA17 > LD21. The sequence goes on from DATFLA010000050.1 coordinate 3,341, forward strand.
GATGTGAGAACAATAGGGACCTGAGCTCCGAGTATGATAGAAGCAACTTTTGCCTTTGCAAAGAAAACAAGCGATTTATAGAGCACATTACCCACCTCTATGTCGGGCATAAGCAGCAGGTCGGTATCGCCAGCAACGTCGCTTTTAATTCCTTTATGCTGTGCACTTTCAAGGCTTACCGCATTATCAAATGCAAGTGGTCCGTCTATAATGCAATTTTTAATCTGGTCGCGCTGGTTCATTTTCGAAAGTAAAGCAGCATCGAGTGTTGCCTCCATATTCTCATTTACCATCTCAACTGCACCAAGCACAGCCACTTTAGGCATAACATACCCGAGATTATTCAGGCAGTTAACCGAGTTATTTACAATAGCAATTTTATCTTTAAGGTTAGGAGCAATGTTCATCGCAACATCGGTAACGGCTATCACCTTATGATACGTATCTACTTCGAAAAGTGCAAAATGCGATAAAAGGTTTCCGGTACGCAGTCCCCAATCCCTGTTAAGAACACAGCGGAGCAGCGTTGATGTTCCAACCTTACCTTTCATAAGAATGTCGGCCTGTTTGCTGCTTACCATCCTTACAGCCATCTCAACTGATTTTTCCGTTTCCGGTTCGTGTACTATACGAAGACCTGAAATATCGTAATTATATTCTGTACAGATATTCTGAATCGCTTCTTTATCTCCGATAAGAATTGGTTCAATTATATTTGAGTTCCAGGCCCTGACAACGGCACCCAGTGAATGCTGATCCTGTGCAGCAGCAAGAACCAGTTTCTTCCTTGGTCCGCCTTCAACCAGTTTTTTCAGATCATTAAGGGTTTTTAACACCATAAGCCTATTTTTTATATGAGCTATTATGCTTCCTTTTCTCTACAATATCAAGTGTGTCGGAAGCTATTACATATTCTTCATTTGTAGGTACTACCATAACAGTAACCTTAGAGTCTTTTGTACTAATAATAGTTTCTTTACCACGTACACCCTCATTAGCCTGTTTATCGAAATCCATTCCGAGGAAACCGAAATCCCTGCATATATTCTCCCTTGTTTCCCATCCGTTCTCACCTATGCCACCGGTAAAGATAATAACATCCACACCTCCCATGGCGGCAGCATAAGCCCCGATATATTTCCTGACACGGTATTCATACATCCTCAGGGAAAGGAGAGCTCTTTCATCACCTTCATCAGCTGCAGATTCCACCTCTCTCATATCCGATGATATCCCTGAAACACCAAGCACACCACTATGTTTGTTAAGAAGAGTATTAAGTGCCGAATAATCTATTTCCTCCTTCTCCATAATAAGAGTCAGTACACCGGCATCCACATCTCCCGACCTTGTACCCATTATAAGTCCCTCAACAGGTGTTAAGCCCATGGAGGTATCCATCGATTTGCCATCCTTAATAGCTGTTATTGAAGCTCCATT
>DATFLA010000051.1:0-2084 GCA_035268305.1 Bacteroidales bacterium
GGAGAAAGAGCTTTCAGGTTTTCCCCGGCATATCCGTCGCTTGATATTGTTTCATATAAGGATCTTTATAAAAACTCCCAGGTAAGTTTCTATGCAGTCGATATGGCCAAGAAGGAGCTTAACCTGCTGGAAGGAGAGACAGCTGGTCTGATAAGTCTTGATATAAGTGAAGCTGAGAAACACGGTAATCTTCAGCATCTGGCTTCAGTTCTGAATCCCGATAATGATACGATAACTCCGGGCCTTGATTACCCTGGACCACGTGTTGTTAATTTTGCAGATATAATGAAATATGATTATATCCCGCTTGCATCAACATTACGTGTTGTCCTTGATGTTGTAACTGAAGCTTTCGGTACGCCTGTGGAGATCGAGTTTGCTGTCGACCTCACCCGTGATGAGAATGGTAATGCCACCTTTTACCTGCTCCAGATCAAACCTCTTGTGGGTAGCTGGGCCGGGTATAATATTGACCCAGAAACCATATGTACTGATGACCTGATCCTGTTAACCAGGAAAAGTATGGGCAACGGGGTTATCTCCGATCTTACAGATCTTATTTATGTAGATCCGGATAAATTCAATAATATGCTTACAAATGAGATGGCGGACGAGATTGATATGATGAATGAAAAGATGATGTTCGAAAACAGGAAGTATGTCCTTATTGGTCCGGGCAGGTGGGGAACAAAGGACCGGTTCCTGGGGATACCGGTTGCCTGGCCACAGATTTCCAATGCAAAGGTTATAGTAGAGATAAGTCTGCCGAATTTTCATCTTGACGCATCACTGGGATCCCACTTCTTCCATAATGTGACCTCGATGAATGTTGGTTATTTCTCAATTAACCGCGGTACACATGAGGGAGTTATCAACTGGGACAAACTGCAGGGCCAGGAGCTTATAGAAGAAGGTAAATTCTTCAGGCATATTAGGTTCGGGAAGCCTCTCCTTGTTCGGATGGACGGGAAAAAGGGAATGGCAGTAATATCAATGAATAACGAAAAGCCTGCTAAATGAATATTATAGATGGAATACCCGATCTTCAGAAGTTCGATTTCAGCGATACCTCTTTCGACCTGTTGATGCAGAAGAGTATACACAGGGTGCTGATTATATGCAGTAATTACGATAACTATATGCTCGAGGAGGATGGTCGCATAGACGAACAGATATTTAATGAGTATGCCTCCCTGAACCTGCGTTATCCTCCCACATTTGTACAGACCGATAATGATATTGATGCCTTCAGGATACTTGAGGAAGGTAATATCGACCTTGTTATCTCCATGCTGAGCATCAAGGGAGCCGATGTTTTCGGACTGGCAAAAAGAATAAAGACAAAGTATGAAAATATACCTATCGTGGTATTGACATACTTTACAAGGGAGGTTTCCATTCGTCTTGAAGGGGAGGACTTAAGCGCTATTGACTATGTATTCTGCTGGCTGGGCGACACTTCTCTTATCCTCGCTATAATAAAGCTGATAGAGGATAAGATGAATGCTGACAACGACATAGAAAATGTTGGTGTACAGGCTATCATTCTGGTTGAGAATTCAATAAGGTATATCTCATCCTACCTCCCTAACCTGTACAAGATTGTGCTTATGCAGTCTCTTGATTTCCAGACTGAAGCTCTTAATGAGCACCAGAGGATGCTTAAGATGAGAGGAAGACCGAAAATCCTTCTTGCCAGCAATTTTAATGATGCCCTGGCTTTATACCGGAAATATAAATATAATGTTCTCGGTATCATATCGGATATAAGCTATAAACGTAATAATGTGCTGGATGAAAATGCAGGAATTGAACTTTGCAAGGTGGTGCTCGCGGATGACGACCAGGTACCTTTCCTTCTTCAGTCATCCAGTACTGCTCATAAGAAGGATGCTGAAACTCTTGGAGCTGCCTTTATAAACAAGTATTCCAAGTCCCTGTCGCTGGAGCTGAGGAATTTTATTATTCAGTACCTTGCCTTTGGTCCTTTTGTCTTCAGAAATCCCGATACCCTTGAACCCATTGCTATAGCAACGGACCTGCAGAACCTGCAGCAAAAGATTCTTACTGTTCCTGACAAGACT
>DATFLA010000052.1:0-4073 GCA_035268305.1 Bacteroidales bacterium
CCGATCCGCAAACACCCACAACGGACATCCTGATCTTAACATCTCCGGGATCTGATATCATTGGTTCAGGAATTTCTTTCATCTCCATCTGTCTTATCCCGGTAAGCATCATCGCCTTCATAAGTAATATCTTTGAAAACAAATATATGAAATTTTGTAGTCATGCGGTCATCAGGTTAATCTTTGTCAGCTGCAGGATATGCGTAGGCCGGCGTTTGTGCAATTTGCCTTTTGGTTCACTTTAATAATATTATTATATTCACGCATTACTCATTTATACAAATTTTATCATGAGAAAGATTTATGGGATAGGAGAGGCTCTTGTTGATATTATCTTCAAGGATAACAAACCCCAGGCTGCCAAAGCGGGTGGTTCAGTGCTTAACAGCGCGGTGTCAATGGGACGTATGAAACTACCTGTATCCTTTATAAGTGAATACGGCCGGGACAATGTTGGTCTTCTGATAGATAATTTTCTTAACGACAACGGGGTGGACACATCATCTGTATACCATTTTAAAGACGGGACCACTTCTCTTGCGCTTGCTTTTCTTGATGAAAATAACGATGCACACTATACTTTCTACAAGGATTATCCTGCGAACAGGCTCGACATAGAGTTTCCTGTAATAAATGAGGACGACATTGTTCAGTGCGGTTCTTTTTACGCCATTTGGCCCGAAATAAGGGAAAAGTTCCTGAAGTTTATAAGCCGTGCCAGAGACAACGGAGCAATAGTTTTATACGATCCGAATTTCAGGGCATCTCACCTGTCGGAACTTGATCATCTTAAGCCACTTATTATTGAAAATATGAAGATGGCCAGTTTATTAAGAGGATCGGATGAAGATTTTATGAATATTTTCGGTGCAAAGACACCTGATGAGGCATGGGATATTGTAAAAAAATACTGTAAGTGTCTTGTTTATACTGCCAATACCGAGGGGGTGTATGTAATGACCGGCTCATTTTCTGGTAAATTCCCTGTAAAGTCAATTACTCCTGTCAGTACAATCGGCGCAGGTGATAACTTCAATGCCGGTATGCTCACATCAATATACAGGCTCGGAATAAAGAATAAGCAGCTTGAGCAGATGGGTGATAAGGAATGGTCGAAGATCATAGGAACGGCTGTGGATTTTGCCACTCATGTGTGTATGAGCTATGAGAATTATATCTCTGAAGAATTCGCTAAAAAGCTTATTGACATTGGGTGAGACACGGACTTTATTAAAAGGATAGATTATGGTTCAATATTTTTTTACCGCAAAGAACACAGGTTCCAGGCCGGGCAGATAAGAATGTGAAATGTGCATGGGGATACGTTATAATTCTTTGCGTCCTTTGCAAATACTTATAGCCTTTTGTGGTAAATAATTATGTTACTCATATCGGTTTTGCATTCGCCAGCAGATATTTCTCTGCTTCTAGAGACCATATATAATCGTTTGCTGCCACAATCTCATTAAGCCCTTTATAAAAATCATCTGTTTCCCTGAGTGCTCCAAGATCATTTAATGCCACCAGGGGCATCGATATATTTGTATAGATGAGTTTTTTACCACCTGGTATCTGGGGAAGATTAAGAGTTGTTTCCACAACTGAATCAAGTCCGCCAACATGAGTTATCATAACAGCGGGATTTATCTTTCCTGCCGACATCATTTCAAGTGACTCTGTCATGTCATCAGTGTTCCCTCCTGAGGTGCCGACAATATGGGTAAATGCATAATGTACATTATAGAAATTGAATTCAGCACTGAAATCGGTATGTGTTGGACCGGCAAAGAAATTCAGGCAACCGTCGAAACCGAGTATTGCATCACCTGTCTCAACAACAGGTTTTACCGGGGCAAAGATAAATACATCATCATAACCTTTTCCGTCAGTCAGATCGCGCAGGTGCCGTGCAGGATCCTTCATTCCTGATGTGTTTACATAAATCAGTTTTACTCCCATCTCAGCAGCATGCTTAGGTGAGAAGAGCGATGCTGCCCTTGAAAGCCTTTTGCTATCAATATCTGTCACAACAAGAAGTGATGGTTTGCGGTCCTGGTGCAGCGCATAATCTATTGCTCCAAGTCCCATGGGACCTACTCCTGCCAGTATAGCCATATTCCCGTCTTCTCTTATTCCCATATTATGCAAATAGGTTCCCGGATGGACATGATAGGATGCATGAAAGGCTCCCACAATACATGACATCGGTTCTGAAAGGGAGGCCGGGAAGAAAGCCTCACCTCCATAAGGCAGAAGACAACCGGCTTCCATTACTATGGAAGGTATAATGATGTAAGTGGCATCACCACCGATATACTGAAATGAATATCCCGGGGCATCAAGGGTTCCCATCTTACTCATTGCCGGCTGAATGGAGAATTTTTGTCCCTGATGAAATTTATGCTTCCATTTATTGCCAACTTCAACAATGGTACCTGCAAATTCATGACCTATTATTGTGGGATTATCTGCCACATTATCAGGTATCCTTTTATGGTCGGCTCCCTGTATGGCAGCTTTATGAGATGACATGCAGATACTGTCAGAGACAACGTGGGCCAGTATCTCATCTTCCTTTATTTCCGGTAATGTAAATTCCTCAAGACGAAGGTCCTTCTTTCCGTATATTCTAACAGCTTTGGTCTTCATTATTATTTATATTTTCAAGTTTTTACCTGCCGCCTGAAGCCTGCTGCCCTTTGACTAACCAAGCATCACCTGTCCGCCGGTAACCGGTATTGCCTGTCCGGTCTCATATTCCTGATCAATTACATATAATATTGCTTTCATCAGGTCTTCCAGCCTGCATCCGCGTTGCAGCGGCACCTGGTCCTCATAATATTTCCTTACATCATCAATTGTCTTAGCACCAGGCACTTTGCCTGTCTTAAGGTATTGAACGAATAGTCCGTTATGAGGATCGGACCATAGCGGACCTTCATAAAAATTACCCGGGCATACTGAGTTAACCTTTATCCGGTAAGGAGCGAGCTCAAGAGCAAATGACTGTGTCAGGCCAATGCCACCGAATTTAGCCCCCGCATAGGCAAAGTTCCTGTTACTGCCTCTTAAACCTGACTTCGAATTCACCTGTATAATATCAGTGAAATAATCAGGTTTTTCCCTGTTTTGCAGTTGCATTACCTCAGATGCATATTTGGCACAATGAAAATAGCCTGCATAATTGACATCTGTTGTCTTTGAGAAGGTAGCGGGGTCCATCTCGTCAAGGCCTCCTGCACGAAGGATACCTGCATTACTTATCATGATATCCAGTCCTCCGAACTCTTTCACGGTTTCAATGATGAGCTCTTTAACGGAATCAGGATCAGAAACATCTGCCTTAATAAACACAGCTTTGTGTGGTGTCTTTTCTGATGAGAGCTCTGTTACTACTTCTCTGCCTGCATCCTCATTCAGATCAGCTACAACAACATTAACATGACTGGCAAAAAGGGCTTTTGCAATACCTGCTCCAAAGCCCTGGGCACCACCTGTGACAATAGCGATCCTGTTATTTATTTTACCTGCCTGCCCGGATGCTGAAGCAACATTCCGACGGTAATTTTCCACCTCCCAGTTGTCGATGAATTCAACCTGTTCAGGAGTCATAAATTTTATACCGCCACATTGCGATGCATAGTAGCTTATCTTTATAAAATCTTCATATACCTCCAATGCTGTTTCGGCAGCCTTATAATAATCTGCTATGGCAAACACCCCCATGTTTTTAATAACTATAATACGTGGTTTATACCCGTATTCATCAATGAAATGAGGGAGCTGGTACTTAATCGAATCGATGATTTTTTCAGGAGTAGATACCTGTTCTATATACATGTACCTGGTTTTACAGTACACTATAATGTCCGGGGTCAGTGGCAGTGATATCTTATGAAACTCCTGCTGGCTCTGGTAGAAACGCTCTATTAAAGTATTATGTCTGAATCTTATTATGCCAGGTTTTTCATCAGACAGCAACATGCGTATGCCGGGAAGAACCCTGTTCATGACTGTATTATACGGTAGCGGGCTGATATCCGGGAGAGGAGTAAGATGGCTTTCCGCCTTAT
>DATFLA010000053.1:0-4583 GCA_035268305.1 Bacteroidales bacterium
CCAAGTACCTTGGCACCCTTCTCCCTGGCCATTTTAACGGCTGCAAGGGTGTCGGCTGTTTCGCCGCTCTGGCTTATTGCAATAACTATATCACCTTCCCTTATAATCGGATTACGATACCTGAATTCCGAAGCATATTCAACCTCAACCTGTATACGTGTATATTCCTCGAACATGTATTCACCAAGCAATCCTGCATGCCATGAAGTCCCACAGGCAATAATAATTATTCTTTCTGCACCTGAAATAGTATCGATCATGTTATGAAGACCTCCGAGTATCACATCCGAAAAATCCGGTAATACCCTGCCCCTGAATGTATCATGAATAGCCCTGGGCTGCTCAAATATCTCCTTGAGCATGAAATGGGCATATCCTTCCTTATCTATCTCACCTATCTTAAGGTCAAGTTCCTTGACCTCCGGCTTTATACTCTCCGGTTTTATTGTCTTAAGTACAAGCTCGTCTTTTTTAATAACTGCAATATCATTGTCATTGAGGTATATCACCCTCTGGGTATATTCAACAATAGGAGTTGCATCAGATGCTATGAAATTTTCGCCGTCGCCTACGCCTATCACAAGCGGGCTCCCCTTCCTGGCCGCAAAAAGCTTATCCGGTTCTTTGGTACATATTATCACAAGACCGTAGGTTCCTTCCACCCTGTTAAGGGCCAGTGTAATGGCCTGTTCGGCTGTCAGGTCCCCTTCAAGATACATATGCTCCATGAGGTTGGCCAGGACTTCGGTATCGGTCTGACTCTTACAGCTGATATTCCGGCTCTCAAGATGCTTCTTGAGTGCTCCGTAGTTTTCAATGATTCCATTGTGTACGACAATAAAATTCCCTTTTGCCGAGGCCTGCGGATGAGCGTTCAGTTCGTTGGGTTCACCATGAGTGGCCCACCGTGTGTGCCCCATGCCTGTCGTACCGTTAAATTTCGACTTATTTACAATGGCCTCAAGGTCCTTTACCCTGCCGGCACATTTAAAGATACGTGTTTCACCGTTTATAAGCGCCATACCTGCAGAATCATAACCGCGGTATTCAAGCCTCTTAAGTCCGTTAATTATTATTTCACGAGCTGAATTTGAACCTATATAACCAATAATCCCACACATAATAATGCATTATTTAAAGGTAACAGGCGAAATTAATACTTTTGGTTCACAAAAACTAGAACTTGGTATATGTAAATTCCAGTTTTACAGGAGCAGATTTGCTGTTGGCCCTGAGAATGACGTTCCGGGTGCCGCCTATAAGAAAGAACTCAAGCTCCGGTTCTATCGTATCTGCCGCATCGTTAAAGTACTTCTGGAAGAAAGCTGCAAGATTGAATTTGTAGGTGTTATCAGTTGTATCAAGGGTCCCGTCATAATAAGTATGATAGGAATCAAGACTGTAGTCGGGAACAAGATACTTATCGCCCTGAACTGTAAGATAACGTGCATATAATGGTGATGGTGCATCTGAATATGTATATTCAATTCCGTCAAAATACCCGGGCAAAAGAAGACGGGCCTTATTTACTGCTATATTACTGAAGTCGGGATTCTTTTTGAGTGCAGCCAGTCCGGGGAAATATATACGTGTAAAAACCCCGTTCATTGATTGTACATAAGAAAGAGTATCCATCTGCCCGTCATTAATATGCTTTATCCTGAGATCTCCCGTGGCAGCAGAATGATCAAACTGAAATTTATTGAATGCTGCATTACGGTTTGTCGCATCAAGGATAAGGTAAAACTCCTTAGTATAACCACTATCGTCATGCATATAAATAACAAAATAGTTGGCATAATAACCCGTAGTATTCGGAGAAACACTTAAGCTGATAAGCAATGGATCGCCGCCAGGTTCCATTTCGAAATAAAAGCCCTTGAAATATGACCTGAAGTCGGGCTGGCTTGGTGAATAGAAAAACTGCGATGTGTCGCGTGTAATATATTTCCCAAAGTCAATACCGTTACCGGGAAGCATAATTTCCACATCATTTGTTGTATCCGCCCGCAGTTCAGGTAGTATAATATCATTTATAGAATAGCCTGTTAGGTTGACAGGTGTATTTGAATAATAGGCCTGATCTGTATATATCTCGTCGGATATCTCCGACAGTCTTATCTTATGCGTGTTTGACACGTCACCATGTGCTGTGGTAAGGTGAAGAAATAATTTAACAGAATCAATAACAAAGGCCTGGTCATCCCAGGCACTTCCCAGCCTTACCTGTGAGACAAAACTGGCTGTGGTGGTCCCGAAATCAGGATCAAAGAGTGATCCCATATATGATTTTGTAGGACTTTCAGTTCTCACCGAATCAGAGAACATTGTATATGACTTTGCGCTGAGGGTATCAGTTGAGCTGATAGATACAAAATCACTCCCCGGGAGCAATGAATTACCTATTTTCGTAGGATCCTGGGTACATGAATTCAGAAAAAAAGCCACCATAACAATGATTGTAAGGTGGTATATTTTATTTGAATGAAATGACACAGCATTTAAAGTGCCATACTGCGTTAAATTATGATAATATCTTGTCATAAAAGTCGTTATAGGCATCAATATATTCCGATTCATCCTTGTAGGACAGGACCGGTTTGTTAATTGTACTGATATAGTTTGCCAACTCTTCATTTACTTTTTCACTCCCGATGATAATACCGTCTGAATATTTAATTGCCAGTTTCGACACATTTACAAAATCCGGAGTCTTTATCATCTTGAGATTTTCACCGTCGATCCCGTCAAAACGCAACTTATCAGCGAATGTTGATCTAAACGGATTTTTAAAATCATTATTGTAGATGGAGTATATAATTTTGTAATTGTTAAACAAAGGATCATCGCTGTAGATGCTCCTGAGATATACCGGAACCAGTGCCGACATCCAGCCGTGGCAATGTACTATATCTGGTGCCCATCTTAACTTTTTCACTGTTTCTATCACCCCGCGTGCAAAAAACAGGGCACGCTCATCATTGTCTTCAAACTCACGACCCGATGAATCACTTACAATATGTTTCCGCTGGAAATAATCGTCGTTGTCAATGAAATAAACCTGCATCCGGGCCGATTGTATCGAAGCAACCTTAATAATAAGAGGATGATCGGTGTCATCAATAATAAGGTTCATCCCCGAAAGCCGGATAACCTCATGAAGCTGGTTGCGTCTTTCATTAATACATCCATACCGCGGCATGAATGTACGTATCTCCTTGCCCCTTTCCTGTATTCCCTGGGGCAGGTACCTTCCTATCTTCGACAACTTCGTTTCAGCTAAGTATGGAGTGATCTCCTGAGAAATGAATAATACCTTCCTGCTTTCCATTTACCTTCCTGGATATACCATTTCGATTTAAGGTGCAAAGATAGTAAAAATTTATGAGATATTAAAAATGAGCCAAAACTACCATATTGTATGTGACATTTACAATAATTGGCAGAATTTCATACTAAGTTTGTAAAAAATAAAAAATGAATGTAATAAGTACAGTTGCTGATTTGCAAAAGACAATCAGCGAACAGGGGCAAAATCCTGTAGGCCTGGTGCCGACAATGGGGGCCCTTCATCCCGGACATCTGTCACTGGTACAAAGTGCAGTAACAGAATGCCCGCTTGTGGTAGTAAGTATTTTTGTAAATCCCACCCAGTTCAACGATAAAAACGATCTGAAAAATTACCCGAGAGACATGGAATCGGACCTGGGCATGCTTTCAGCAGTACTCAGACCCGGTGATATAGTATTTACTCCCTCGGAAGATGAGATATACCCCGGAGAAGACAACAGGCAATTCAGCTTTGGCAACCTCGACAATGTTATGGAGGCTCTTCACAGACCCGGACATTTTAATGGAGTGGCACAGGTTGTAAGCCGTCTTTTCTCAATAGTAAAACCTGACCTGGCCTGGTTCGGACTTAAGGATTTCCAGCAGGTGGCCGTGATAAAAGAACTTGTGAGGCAGACAGGTGATAAAGTTAAAATAATACCCAGGCCTGTTATCCGCGAGAAGGACGGCCTGGCAATGAGCAGCAGGAACAGTCTCCTGGACCCTGAATTAAGAAAGAAAGCACCGGTGATATACAGAACTCTGTCGGCCGCTGCCGCAATGATAGGAGGAAAAGATATCCCCGAAATTAAGTCATTCGTAGAAAATGAAATTAACAGTGAAAATGACTTCAGCATTGAATATTTCGAAATAGCAGATGACGAGAAACTAATACCCGTGAAAAACAAGAGCGAAATGGAAAAGGGTAAACATTATTACGGCTGTATTGCAGTAAAAGCAGGTAATATCCGCCTTATAGACAATATTGAAATTAAACATTTCTGAAGGATTAAGACATCTGAAGAAGAGTAACGGAAATAATTTATCCCAATATTAATAATGCCCGTAAAAGGCAGTCATATGACCTTTAAAATCAAAATAATTTTCAATGAACCAAAAGGTTATTTACCTTTGTAATGTAAATATTATCAATTAGACATTCTGAAATGTTAATAGAAGTCGTAAAATCAAAGATCCACAGGGTTACCATAACAGGGGCAAACCTTCATTATGTCGGTAGCATAACGATAGAT
>DATFLA010000054.1:0-6801 GCA_035268305.1 Bacteroidales bacterium
CTATAACATTAAGTCCTTTCGGACCCGAATACATCAATTGGTTTGAAATATTGAACTGTTTTATTCCAAGGTCCTGCCCCATGAAATATGTTTTATTTTCATATTCACTCCTGGCATAAATGAATCTGTTATTTGAAAGGGCATTTGTCAGTTCATTAAGATCGGCTTCATTCAGAACTGCAGCTTCAAGGACAGAGTCCCTGGAGTTTTTCCCGAAAAGAAATTCATCAAGTAATGAATTGACTTCCCCTTCCTGGGCTGTTGCCGGAAGGGAAAGAGCAACTGAAAGTAATATCAGGATATATTTTATTCTTTTCATCAATTAATTGGTAATTTAAACATGGTGCTTAATATCCATGTTGGGTTAAGGTTATTAAGACTTGTGTTTTATATGTTTTTATTCTTGATTTTTGCATCCTGCTTGAATTGAAAATGATTCTGTCAGAATAATTGCTACATGCCTGTGTGCTTGTTTCTCTGCATCCTGACTCTCTGGAAATAATTCCTGTTTTGCTGGTTTTTATTCATGCCCATCCTTATTATTCCCATTCTTTTATGTTCGGCTACTGCCGATCGTATTGTGTTATTCTGAATTCTCATTACCCTTCTGTGAGCCCTTATCATTCTCATCTGATCAGCAGATAATGATGCACTGAAGGATTTAAGCCTTTCCTGCCGTGTCAACCCGGGTTTTGTAAGTATATCAAGCTGGTTGCCTGTAAGTGTTTCCCTGAAAGCATTCCTGAAAGTGGCTCGTTCCTGCCTTATCGCTTTTATAGCCTCAATTTGTCTCGTTGTAAGGTTTGCTCCTGTTGCCTTTGTTCCGGCTGGTGCTTCATTGCCCTGCTGAGCGCAAATGGACCCGGTTGCCAGAAGGATGCCAAGAATACCTATCCCGATTTTTAATTTTATTTTATTCATAGTAGTCTAATTTTTCTTTTTGTTGATTCTATCTCTTTGATGAAGCAAACACAAAAAGGTTTAATCAGAATTTAAACTTTTGTCTATTTTACTTGTTAAAATGAAGTATGATATGGAATTAACGCATTAATATCTGAAAAGTTATAAAAATTCTGTATAGATATCTGAAATAAAAATAGCAATAAATTATTAATTAAAACCAAAACAGAAATGGGTAAGAAACTTCAAAAATTGGTTGTTCCGGTAATCTTCATTTTGGTTCTGGGACTTATAATGGCATCATGTACAGGAAATAAGAAATCCCAGGCAAAAATACATTCAGGTGTAGAATATTACAGAAACCTTCTTTTCAGTGAAACACCATACGATCTTGAGCGGGGTACACATACTCTTACTCCTGATGAAGCAAAGAGCATAAATGCCTATAAATTTACTTATGATGATTCTGATCGTCTTGCATCTGTTGAATACTGCAGAAATAATGTTCTGCTTGGATATTCTTCTCTTGGCGGCGGAGCAGCTAAAATTACTTATGAGTACAAAGGTAATAAGCAGATAAAGCATTATTTTGATAAAGATGATCAGCCGATGGCTGTAAATGGCGTATTTGCGGCGGAATATTTCCTGAATGATACCACTGGTCATCGTAAAGGCCTTATGTTCCTTGGAAAAGATGGCTCCATGGTGGAAAACAATAACAAGATTCATTCATATTCATGGTCTGTACTACCTAATGGAAAAGTAAGGGAACTAAGGTATAACCTTGACGGTAAGGAGACAGTGTTAAATCAGTTTTGTCCGTTTTACGAACTGCGGTTTACATATGATGAAAAAGGCTATCCGGTGAGGATGGAAAATTACAGAGCTGATACCCTTTATAATTGTACAGCAGAAAACTGCGGCGATATCGGTGTTTCCTATTTTAAATTCTATCCCGATCAGGCTGGTGATATTGATACTTTTGCCGTGTTTAATGTCATAGGCCAGATGTCGAACCTGTACTGGGGATGGTCAAAAAGAGTTACTTCATTCGACGAGAACGGCTATCCGCAGAAAGTTACCTATTACGATCAGGATGATGAATATGTAGGTGGTAAACTGGTACCTGTTACTGAGTACACATACGATAATCATGGTGCAGTGACAGAAGTGAAAAGTATGGATGAAAATGGTAACCTGATCAATAATCCTTCAAATGGTGTGGCAATAACAGACTATATATATGATGAAGTGGGCCACAGAACCGGAACAACAAGGTTTGATAAAGACCATAAAGAGGTTACCCAATAAAACTGTAAACAGAAGATACTATGAAAACAAAGACTTGCATAACCTTTTTGTCTGCACTTGTTTTTGCTGTCTTTATGGCGGGATGCTCAGGGAATAACAGTAATAAAAATTCAAACGGGAAACAGGATGAATCTTCAGTGACAACAAATAATAAACCGGTTGCCGTAGGGGAGGAGACTACCCTTCTTATGAAGTACCTTGTGGATAACGGTGATTATGTACGAAGTAAGAAATACCCGTCTCTTATTAAAGCTTCTATAGTTCATGACAGTCTTGGTACTAACCAGCTTGTTATCGATCTGAGGTCACCGGCAGATTATGCTGAAGGTCATATAAAAGGAGCAGTTAACAGGAAGTTCTCTGACCTGCCGGCGTATTTTGAGACCGGGATAAAACCTTTCACATACGACAGGATCGTTATTGTAAGTGATGAAGGTCAGCTTGCATGCTATACAACGTCTCTTTTACGACTGATGGGATATGGGAATGTTTATGCGATGAGATGGGGTATGAGTGCATGGAATACTTCATGTGCCGATAAAGGCTGGTTGAAAGATGTGTCATCAAAGTATGAATTAAATCTTGAGACAAGCGAGAATCCAAGGCCCGAAGCAACGGCGATGCCTGTTCTTAATACAGGAAAGAAAACAGGTGAGGATATAGCCTCTGCGCGGTTTGATATACTGTTCAAAGATGGTACCGACAGCCTGCTGATAACAGCCGACAAGGTGTTCAGCGATCCCCAAAAGTATTTTATTATTAATCTTGAACGGAAGGACAAGTATGAGGATGGGCATATACCTGGTGCAGTAAGATACAAGCCGGCATCAACACTGGGTTATGTTGATGAGATGGCTTCAATCCCTGTCGATAAACCTGTTGTGGTTTATTGTTCCACTGGACATAACTCGGCATTTGCCACAGCATACCTGAGGCTGATGGGGTATGATGCCAGAACTCTGAAGTGCGGCAATAACAGCTTTATGTATTCAAAAATGGAAAAAGAAAGGACAACACTTTCCTGGTTACCTTTCACAACAGCCGAGGTAAATGACTATAAGGTGGTGAGATAATAATTTTGGATTTATTTTTTATACAGAATATAAACCTTCCTTATACCCATCTGGCTTAAGAGCATCCATATCCTGGCTGACAAAGAAGGCGTGCAGGAATAAAGTATTACAGGTCCATCGTGATTTCTCAAAAGCCTGATGCTTTTATCTGTAAGAATGTTTGCGGCAGGAATGTTCCTGGTGGATAGTTGCTGAACATCCGGTTCCGTTTTGCATGAATCGAGAAATATAATCAATTTTTTTCCGCTGAGAGATGATAACTGATCTGGTGAAATAATATTCGTATCTCCCATTGATGGTCCTGCAAGTTGCCTGGCATCATTTCTGAAATGTTTCCGGCCAAACTGCCAGTAAAGTACCAGTACAAGCAAAGGAAGCATGATAAGAATAAATGACCTGTATCTTTTCATCATTGCAGCCGGGTTAAATTGTATTCCATGGAATTATAATACTTTAAAATTCTTTTCTAACATCCACCGTCAAGCTTTTGCTTTTCCACCCTTTTTAATTGCAGGTATTTCCTTTTCAAACTGTCGGGCAGATTATTTATTTCAGTAAATATTTTTCTTGCATTTATTCTTGTTTCAAATATGGCATTTTGCCTGGCCGTTATCCTTTCCCCGTTGAAGTTGCTGTTCATAATGGTTTTATACCATTCATCGAGACCTCCCTTCATAACGGAAACATTGTTAAAACCGAAACCCTTAGCAATTACCCAGGCATAATTTGCAGTAATATCATCGCCGGAGTAGAAAATGTTCATGATTTTCCTGTTAAGGAAATAATTCTGTGGATCGATGTCGAGAAAATGACTGTAAGGGATATTTATTGAACCGGGAATACTGTTCTTTCTGAATTCCTCCGCAGGACGCAGGTCAATAAGTCTGACAGAACTGTCTTCATCCACAATTAATTCTGCTACCTGGTCAACTGTAAAAGAAGATGTGTCTTTTATAATATCGGAAAGGAGCTTGTCAGGAGCGACGGAAAAAGGTCTGTAGCCCGATAACGGCAGTAATGCAAGTATCAGTCCCGTCATTACCAATACAATTGAATATTTTACTCTTGTTTGCATCCGACTATCCATTAATTTTATAAATCTTTTGTAATATCCGGCCTGGCAAATCGTTTTTCGGCTTTCTCTGCAAACCAGAACAAAACAACAGCGGCTACAATAAGTATAAAGGTGAAAAGACCGGGAGATATACCAATGACTTCATTGATTTTTTCAGGACCTTTATATGATCCATTAGCAAGGTTCTGAATGAACGGGTATGTCTCTGCAAAAATATAAGCTCCTGCTAGTCCGCCAAGAAGAAAAAACAAAGCATCAATCTTTCCTATTGATACAGCACATAGCCCCGTACCCGGACAGAATCCTCCCATTACAAAGCCTGCACCCATTATAATGCCTCCCACTATTGAAGCGTTAACATAGAACTCATTTACATATACCATATTCAGGTTCAGTAATCCGAAATAACTCAGAAACTGCGATCCTGTAAGAGCAACGATGGCAGCAGTAAAAAACACCTTTATCACTGTTGTATCATAACCATAAAACATACCGGCCAGTTTTCTGCTCGAAGAAAACCCGGCCTGTTCAAGGGCAAATCCGAATCCAATACCAATAAGCACTGCCAGTAAAGTCTGAAGCCATTGTGGTATTGTTATTAATGTTGATAAAGGACCCATGTTAATATTTGTTTTAATGTTCGATCGTTAGTCTTTACCTCCTGCTACCTGACGCGTGATGCATGCTGCCTTTTTTACCCACCCTTTACCGAAAGCTTTTTGGACCCTTCCGGGAGGGGAATCTTTAATCCGCATACCGCATACCGCATACTGTCTTCCCTACACCCAGTTTTTCCTGAAAAACCAGGCGAACAGGTAGGCTGATCCGAAGATTGCTACCATTGTTACAAAGCCTGCCACTGAAAGGACTGCCATTCCTGAGAGAGCTGCTCCACTTGTACAGCCTCTTGCAAGCTGAGCGCCATATTCAAAGAACAAACCGCCGAGAAAGGCAAAAACAAGTCTTCTTAAAGAAGATATTCGTGGTGATTTTTCAATTTTAAATTTTAGTCTTCCTGATACAGCACCTGAAATAAAGCCGCCGGTCAACACCCCAAGGATCTCAAATGTAAGCCAGTTATTAAGAGGTTTTTTGCCTTCATTGAAATATTTACTGTAATAAACAGATTTCTCTGCGTGTTGATGATCAATTGCTCCCACCAGTGATACTGCACAGTATTTTATTCCGCCACTGGCACCAAGACCTCTGCCTGCAAGGAACATGGCAAGAAGAAGGACCAGACCAAGGAGTGTACCTGCTGCATACGGATTCATGTATTTTCTTTTCATAACATGATTATGCTAAAACTGTATTGTTTTTTACGGGTTTGCCCTGCCCGCATTATATCAAACAGTCATACAGACATGTATGTTCAATTGAAAACAAAAGCAATGGGGAAAATATTCTTCTGCCTGTTTTTATAATATGGTATCACATGAACAGTTTATCTCATTGGGGATTATCTGGTTAATGTTCATGAAATCAAGCCTTTCAAGTCTTTGCCGGAAGCAAATATCGCAGGTTGAAAATTTATCAAGATCCCACAGATCGGCGAAGACTCTGCCTTTACCCAGGGAAATACCGTAGCCGGTTACTTTTTCAAGTGAAGAAATGCGAGGTGGATGAAAGAAGCCCTGCGATTGCAGGTAATCCATTACACCATTCCCTGCTCTTACAGGGATTACAGTACAGCACTCAGAACCCGAACTGAATGCAAAATCTATTGATCGTTCGGCCCACATAATTCCTTCTTCTTCGGAAAGGTAAGGTGGGCGCAACAATATAAAAGCCCTTGACAGAATATTGTTTTTCCTCAGAAATACTGCAGCTCTCCTGAAATCTTCAACTGTCATATTTTTATTAAGCATTGAAAGAATCCGGTTATTGACAGTCTCCAGTCCCATGGCAACCTGCAGGGAGGGTTTGAGTAAATCTCTGAAGCGTAATACTTTTTCATTTATAAGCCTGGGATGACTCTCGACAAGTACAGTGTCGAAGTGGCTGATAAGAGATGCAATTTCTTTATATTCCGCTTCCGCGATAGCACGCTCGTCAAAGAAACTACCGCTGTTATATAGTTTTAGGTGCTTTGCCGGAGGGAGTCTCTTAAGGGCGAATTCGATCTGGACTGCAAGAGAACCGGGAGGGGAAGCACTATCAGTAGTGTTTTTCCAGAGATCGCACATAAGACAGTGAAAGGAACATTCCCTGTTTGTCAGGAATATTATGGAAGTTTCTTCTGTCTCACCTGAAGCGGTACGTTCTTTTTCGGCAAGCCATGCATATGGTTTGCCGGGCGTCACATTGTTTTTACTTCCCCGTCCGGATACTATCCGGTTGTCATCAAATACATTCCGGTTTAGCTTATTCATATAAAGAAAGAAACTCTTTCCTGTATGCTATTTCCCTTTCCGGGAATTGTTTTTTGAAATCATTCTCCGA
>DATFLA010000055.1:0-7933 GCA_035268305.1 Bacteroidales bacterium
GACCAGCTATAAGTATTACTGATGGATTAACTTTAATATTTATATCCGATTTATCACCTCCCATAAGGTCGACTAGTTCATCATGAACTATCTTGACCATCATCTGGGAAGGATTAACAGCTTTAAGCACTTCCTGTCCGAGTGCTTTTTGCTTGACTGTATCGGTGAATTGCTTTGCAATTTTGAAGTTCACATCGGCATCGAGCAAAGCTCTACGAACCTCCTTAAGGGTCTCAGCAATATTTATTTCAGATATCCGGCCCTGTCCTTTTAGTATCTTAAATGATTTCTCAAGCCGGTCACTCAGGTTTTCAAACATATATTATTTCTCTTTTTAGTTTTTATTCTTAATTATCATTCCCGAATTACACCTCGGAATCGATTCTATAGAACCCTCTACACACGCACTCTCTCTTACTGATCCACCTATTATCCTCCCGGGAGGGGAATCATAAAGAACTACTCCCTGCTTTACCGTTTACTGCCTATTCCTGCCGCCTACATCCTCTCAGGCATCTCGATACCCAGAAGGAACATTCCTTCAAAGATAATCCTGCTCGTCACTTCAGACAACATTAACCGCAGATTTCTTATATACCTGTCCGTTTCGCCAAGAATAGTGAAGTCGTGATAAAACTGGTTATACTCCCTGGCGAGTTCGTAACAATAATTGGCGATAAGGGCCGGACTGTACAGCTCAGCTGCCGACCGGACCGTTTCAGGAAATTTCCGCAGGAGCCTGATCAGGCCAACTTCCTTATCGGATGCTTTAGCCTCTTTCACTCCTTCACTTTCCACTTTTATACCAGTTTGTTCTGCTTTCCTGAAAATCGATCTTATACGTGCATAGGTATACTGTATAAAGGGGCCTGTATTGCCATTAAAATCAATAGATTCTGAGGGATTGAATGTCATATTCTTCTTGGGATCCACTTTCAGAATATAATATTTCAAAGCTCCAAGTCCTATTTTACTGAATATATCCTCTTTTTCCTCTTCAGTGAAATCTGTTAGTTTACCAAGTTCAAGAGACACATCCCTGGCTGTTTCATGCATCTCATTTATCAGATCATCAGCATCGACAATTGTACCCTCTCTCGATTTCATCCTGCCTTCCGGCAACTCAACCATCCCATAAGAGAAATGAATAAGGCCGTCAGCCCAATCATATCCCATCCTTTTTAGTATGGATTTCAATACCTGAAAGTGATAATTTTGCTCATTCCCAACCACATAGATATTCCTGTTAAAGTTGAATTCATTATACCTGCTTACAGCGGTACCAAGGTCCTGTGTCATATATACCGCAGTGCCATCAGATCGGAGCAAAAGCTTCTGGTCAAGACCATCGGCTGTGAGGTCAGCCCATATCGATTTATCTGCATTCTGGTAAAGGATATCTTTTTTAAGAGCGCCAAGAACTATATCTTTTCCAAGCTTATACGTTTCCGACTCATAATAAATCCTGTCGAAATCAACCCCCAGTTTCCTGTAAGTTTCATCAAAGCCATCATAAACCCATGAATTCATTGTTTTCCATAGATCAACAACATCATTATCTCCTGCTTCCCATTTCCTGAGCATATCCCTTGCTTCCTTAATTATCGGGGCATTGTTTTTTGCTTCGTTTTCGTCAGCTCCCTGTTCCACAAGTTCCTTTATCTGCTGTTTGTATTCCTTCTCAAAAAGGACATAGTATTTGCCAACAAGGTGATCTCCTTTTAGACCGGAAGACTCAGGTGTTTCATCATTTCCAAATTTTTGCCAGGCAATCATCGATTTGCAGATATGAATGCCCCTGTCGTTTACTATGTTAGTTTTGATAACCCTGTTACCTGTAGCAGCTAATATTCTGGACAGAGAGAAACCCAGGAGATTATTCCTTATATGCCCGAGATGAAGAGGCTTATTAGTATTAGGCGATGAATATTCAACGAGTACTGTTTCCGGTGAACCTGTTTTACACTCCCTGTAATAGTCATCTTCCCTTATCAGCCCGTCAAAATAATTCAACCACCAGGAATAGGAAATCTCGAGATTGAGAAACCCCTTAACAACATTATAACCTGAGACAAAGTCGGAATTTCCAAGCAGATACATCCCAATTGTCTCGCCCGTTTTCTCAGGTGTATTTTTGGAAAAACGCAATAATGGAAATACAACAAGTGTAAAATCACCCCTGAAGTCTTTTCGTGTTTCCTGAATCTGTATGAGATTGTCATCAACATCACAGTTGTAAATAGCGCTGACAGCCTCTTTTACCTTGTCTTTTAAAACATTCTCCATTTTTATTGTAAAATTTCAGGCTGCAAAGATAATATATTAAAGTATTGATTTAAAAGAAAACGAGACTAGTGTTAGCAAAAGACAATTCACAGTAATATGTTATTGATAATATTCACAATTGCACCTTGAATGTTGAAAAATAAATTAATATATTGGTATAAATATAAATACCTTTTGAACAAATTTTATCTACTGGTTATTTATATAAAATGAGCTAATTTTGTTGCTTTGTTTATTTCCTATGAACCATTATCGAAGAAAAGATCCCGGAATCTTCATATTACTGATAATTCTGCTTATGACCGGACCAGGTACGGAGTTATACTCTCAACAGCTGCCTTCCTATCCTGTTTCATTAAGGATATACGATTCATTTGTACTTAATCCTGCAATAGCAGGAAGCAAGGATTTCTTCAACCTTGATATGTCGGTCGGCAAGTCTGCCAATATAAATTCACAATTTATTGCAGGATCGTCACGCATAATGAGACGCAATGCAGAATATCCGTCGACCCCGGCACTGACTGACTTTACAGACTT
Organism: Bacteroidales bacterium; assembly: GCA_035268305.1. GTDB lineage: Bacteria > Bacteroidota > Bacteroidia > Bacteroidales > VadinHA17 > LD21. The sequence goes on from DATFLA010000055.1 coordinate 2,827, forward strand.
TGGCGCCGGAGGCTATGTGTTCCGGGAAAAATACGGATTATTCAATAACTCGGGATTTGCCGGCACCGTATCATATCACAAAAAACTGTCGGATGATGCTCTGAGTTTTATTTCTGCAGGTATTTCAGGTAAATTAATACATACATCATATGCAGGGAATACCGACGCAGGAATACCTTCAGGAAAGAGAACCTACGCCGATCTGGATATTGGACTGTATTATTACGGTCCATCTTTTTACGCCGGTATGTCTGTCATAAATGTCTTTTCAAATACCTTAAACAGCGATACTGCAATCTATAATGCTGCCGGACTGTCACGTCATCTAAATGCAATTGCAGGATATAAATTTGTTATAAGCAGAGAGCTGAATATTGTTGCAGAACCGGCAATATTACTTTCTGAAAACTATTCCCTCTCGGGGAATATTAAAGACATGGCAGGTCCCATGTTAAGATTGTATGCAGGCATGTTTTGTGCCGGAGCTTATTTCCCGGGTTTTGACAAGGCATCAGTTTTCTTCCGGTTTAAATATCCAAAATTCAATATCGGGGCATACCTGGAATTGCCTGGCAATACACCGTTATATAAAAGCCCTATACTCGCAGAAATTACTTTAGGAATTAATTTATCAGCAATAAAATTCGGTGCGGGAGGATATAACCACTGGTAAAGAATGATTAAAACTTGTAATATGAAGAGAACATCAGGCATAATATCTGCTATCCTTGTTTCAACGGTTTTTATCACGTCTTTTCGCTATTTTAACGATGTATCAGATGTATTTAATACGGACCGGCCTGCTGAGGATACAATTAATCTGCGATCATATTTAAAAACAGACTCATCAGTTATCAGAATAATACCACCATCAAAGGGTATCAGGTTTTACAAAGACGGAATAATCTACCTTGCTTCATCGAAAATTGATAACAGGATGATTCCCCTGCATGAATCATTCGGCAAAATCAATACTTATTATTCCGTGATAAAAGATTCAGTTCCAGGTAAACCTGTTCTTTTTACAGGGAGTGAGCCGTTTCATTTTCCTACCGACGGCATTGCTTTTAATGCAGAGTATAATGTGATGTATTACAGTAAAAGAGAAAGGCCCGGGGGTAATTATAAAATATTCAAAGCCGTATTATCCACAGTGCAGGCAGGTCAGGATATAGTCTGGACTACGGAGGAGACTCCGCTAAGTTTTTGTACCGACAGTTCTGTTTATACTCATCCTACTCTTTCGGCAGATGGCAGGATGATGGTATTCTCGTCTGACAGGCCTGGTTCCAAAGGAGGTACGGATCTGTTTATTACAGTATGGAAAACAGATGGATGGTCCGTACCCATCGATATTGAAGGAGGCGTCAACAGCACATCAAACGAAGGATACCCTTTTCTTGACAGATACAATAACCTGTATTTTTCATCAGACAGGAAATCCGGTGCCGGCGGTTACGACATCTATTTCAGCAGGTTTAATGGCAGTTCATGGGACGATCCTGTAAACCCGGGCAGCCCCGTTAATACAATTTTTAACGATATTGCATTCAGTATGAACAATAACGATGGAAAAACAGCCTGTTATTCTATCCAGGAAAAGCCGGAAACAGGAATTCAACCGGTTTATGTCAGTCTGATAAGTTCAAATTTAACTGCAGGGTACAGTGACCTTGGAAAAATGTTCTCTGCCCTTCTTAAACAAGGAACTGTTCCATACCTTTTAGCATCAAATGAAAATACCATACCGGAGAAGCAAAGTATTAACAAGGAAACCATTAAGACCGGGTCCGACTCAGCCATAATTAAAAAGCCAGAACAAACAGACTCATTAAAAACAGTCGCGATACTAACGGAAAAGTCGAAACCGGAACCGCATATGGAAACTGTAAGGAAACCGGAAGTTAAACCCACTCACGAAACAGAGTTAAAAACTACCAGGAAGCCGGAGACGACTACGATTAATAAATCGGAGACAGCACCCACTGCAACAATAAAAACAGATACCAAAAGAGATACCCTGCCAGCCAAAAGGACGACAGTAAACATACCGTCGCAAAATAAGGCTTTACCGGTAATTACTTACAGGGTACAGATATTATCCAGTACAAGACCAAAAGGAAACATAAAGATCACAATTGCTGACGTCCGGTACGATACATATGAATACCTTTATAAAGGAGCTTACAGGACCTGTGTCGGAATATTCAAATCGCTAGGCAATGCCGCTGACTTCCAGACTGAGTGCAGGAAGAACGGATATCCCCAGGCATTTGTTGTTGCCTTCAGGGATAATGTAAGATCAAATGACCCGGCATTATTTAAAAGATAGAAAAAAACAGGTTCGTGACAACGGCATGCAATTTTCAGGGGCTGTAATCCACATATGATGACTCAGTGTCGTATCAAGACAAATTTATGAGTACTATTTTTAACCAAAAAAAAAGCAGCATTGGTCAAAAAGCCAAAAGCATTAAAAACAGGGTAACCAACATATCATTCATCTCATATACTCCTGTTTATCTGCTAATTACAAATAAAAGGTAAGTTTTTTAATAAGAAAATGCCGGACAGGCTTATAAAGTTTGGCAACTTTTGACCAACAGGTTGAATATTGTTATAAAACTACAGATATCTTGTACCAAGTGTATTGATTTTATTGACTAAGTAAAAATTTAATCCCGTGTTACAGAGCCGCTTCTGCGTTTGTTCTATTGACTTTGGAACAAATAATATATAATTTCAAATCGGTTTTTAATACGAGGTTTTTGAGTTTAAGGATCAAAATGGAATTTAAGTACACAACTGATTATCTGTACTTTATCATCAATAAGAATGATAAAGCATTTTATTTCGGTTAATTAAATGTAAATAAAAAAGTGAAAACCTGACCTTAAACACCTGTTTTTTTATAGATCATGGCGGGTTTTAAGTTTTTGGTAAAGCAGGAAAATATTATCCCTTATAAGGGCAAAAAACATTTCATGTAAATGTCTAAGAAAATGAACAAGACACGGTATAATGGCGTTTTCCTGAAATGATTTAAAAATTGAAGTAATAAAAAAGATAAAGCCGTAGCAGAAACCAATTAATTGAAATTAGAGAAGCTAAGTTAATGGATTTATTTAATACCCTGGTTAATAGTAAAGTAGCAAACTTCTTAAGAAAATGGAACTTGTTGAATGTGGTATTCGGAACCATTGACATTCTGACAATAGCGTTCGCATTTCAGGTTGCATTTTTTATTAACTACTATAAGTTCGGGCTTGTTTTCTTCACTGTTAACAGGATGTTACTCCTGTTTATCGGCATATTACCTTTCTGGTTAATAACACTTTACCTCATTCAGGTTACAGAAATCCCGCGTACAAAACGAACACGGGTTTTGTTTTTTGAATATTTCCAGTCATCTCTTGTGATAGCAGTAATCCTGCTGATTATCTATTTTATATTTAAAATGACCTGGATATCGAGGTTATTTCTCATTGAGCTTACCTTTTTAGGTTTTATTTTTCTTTTTCTTGTCAGGCTTGTTGAATACAAATTATTCAAAACCTACAGGGCGCGAGGATTCAATTATGTGAATGTTGTATTAATAGCAGACGATACATCAATATCCTTTATTGACACACTGATATCAAACAAGGAATGGGGTTACAGGGTAATAGCAATTTTTACACGTTCTGACCTTATCAAAGCAAAATATGAGAAAACAATCATACTTCTTCCTGAGGAATACATTGAGGTAATGAACGACCTGATGGAAGTAGATATTATTGATGAGGTCTTATATGTAAAGAAAAAAGTTGTTCCTTCCGAGGTAAGAAATGTAATAAGTTCCTGTGAGGAACTGGGCGTAATATTCAGGCTCAAGTATGATGAAAAAAGGATTAACCTTACAAATGCCACAAAAACCAAGATAGGTGATGAGAAATTTCTTAACTTTATCAACATACCTTATAACTCCTGGGCACTTGCTATAAAAAAGATAATGGATCTGAATGTTTCGCTTATAATGATAATTCTTTTATCGCCGTTTCTTATTACAATAGCCCTGCTGATCAAGATATCATCTCCCGGCCCTATAATATTCAAACAAAAACGTGTCGGACTAAGGGGAAGGATGTTCAGCTTATATAAATTCAGGACCATGGTGCCGGATGCCGAATTGCTGAAAAAGAAACTCAGTACTGAAAATGAGATGGATGGCCCTGTCTTTAAAATAAAAGATGATCCGAGGGTTACCAAAATAGGGAAATTTCTGAGGAAGACCGGCCTTGATGAACTACCACAACTCTTTAACATTTTAAAGGGCGAAATGTCTTTGATCGGTCCAAGGCCTCCGATACCAAGTGAAACACAACAATATGAAAGATGGCAATTAAGAAGACTGTCGGTGAAGCCGGGTCTGTCGTGTTTCTGGCAGATAAAACCCGACCGTAACAGTATAAAATTTGAAAAATGGATGGAAATGGATTTGGCCTATATTGATAATTGGTCGCTACGATTAGATTTTATAATTTTGCTCAAAACCATTAAAACTGTGTTCCTGCGATCAGGTTTATGATAAAATCATTTATAAATGTTAATATGTTTGTCATATGGTAAGAAAACGTCATTCAAATATATGTAAAATAGTCATCGTTTTGATTATGGCCTTTACGGCATCATGTGTACCGATAAAAAAGCTAAGTTATTTTAACGATCTCAATGAGTTAAAAGAACCTGAAGTAAATCCGAGGACGCAGAAACTGATAATGCCATTTGACCGGCTTTACATTAAAGTCATAAGCACTGATCCACAGACAAGCCAGATCTTTAATACAACTGAAGAAATGCGAAGTGGCTCACCCAATGGAATTTTAGGTTACCTTGTAGATGAATCAGGAAGAATAAACTTCCCGTTTGTCGGTAGTATCGATGTTGCTTCTCTGACAACCGCACAGGCATCGGAAAAAATTCAGAAGGCTCTCAGTGATTATGTTCCCAACACAGCTGTGGTTGTTAAATATATTGATAACCAGGTCACCATTCTTGGGGAAGTTAAACAGCAGGGTGTGTATTCGTTTCTTCAGGATAAACTCAATATTTATGAAGCACTGGGACT
>DATFLA010000056.1:0-7762 GCA_035268305.1 Bacteroidales bacterium
GGTGTTTCAGCATCGCCCCGCCACCTGTGATAACAACACCTGCGGCCAGCTTATCGGAATAGCCTGAGTTCTGTATCTCAAAATTCACAGCATCGATTATCTCTTCCATCCTTGACTGGATTATATATGCCAGGCTTTTAAAAGAGATTTCTTTAGGCTCTCTTCCGCTTATGCCGGGGATAGACACCACCTTGTCATCAGGGGCTATATCACCCAAAGCTGAACCGTACTGTATCTTAAGCTGTTCAGCATGCCTGTGCAGTATAGCACAGCCCTCCTTTATATCTTTTGTAACTACATTACCACCAAAAGGTATTACTGCCGTATGACGAATAATATTATCGTAGTAAACAGCCACGTCCGTTGTGCCACCTCCTATATCCACCAGAACAACACCTGCTTCCTTTTCATCATCGGTGAGCACTGCATCGGAAGAAGCCAGGGGTTCAAGAATCATGTCCTTGACTGAAAGATTAGCTTTCCTGATACATTTCTCAATATTCTTGGCTGCAGCCACCTGCCCTATAACAATATGAAAATTAGCTTCCAGTCTTCTGCCACACATTCCAATGGGACTTTTTACACCCGTCTCATTGTCGACAATGAAATTCTGTGGTATCACATGGATTATCTCTTCCCCTATATCAATGTGTATCTTATGCATATCTTCAATAAGACGGAATACCTCCTCTTTCTTTATCTCATCCTCATAAGCATCGCGGGTGATGTAACCGCGGTTCTTCATACTCTTAATATGCTGGCCCGCTATACCCACAAATACTTCTGAAAATTTAACACCTGACCTGTTCTGTACATCTTCCACAGTGGTCTGGATAGCTGTCACTGTCTCCTCTATATTAAGGACGACACCACGCTTTACACCTTTCGATAAGGCTTTACTCAAACCGAGAATTTCTATTTTCCCGTTTTCGTTTTTCTTTCCGACAATAGCAACGATCTTGGTGGTTCCTATATCGATTGCTGCTACATACTGGTCATTTTTACTCATAGCTCTTATATGGTTATTTCTGGTTATCTTCTTTTACATACTATCTGGTCCCTGAATTCAAGGTTTATCTCTGAATATTTATCCCATCCCACTTCGGGCAAAACCTTATCATAAAAAGCTTCCAGATTTTTCAGCTTATCCCTGTAATCATCTGCCGAGCCAAGATGTATATACTGGTTGCCTATCCTTGGAATAAGATCAATTTCATTGTCCCTGTCAACATAAATCTGGTCTATCATGGCCGACCAGAACTTATCATTATTTATATAGTCAACCAGGTAATATATATCCTTCAATATCGTGTTTTTCATCGCAGTATCAAGTACACTCTGTCCGTCAAGCATTGCCCTTGTTATCGTTATATTGCCAAGCACTATATGAAGCCGGGGGTTATACATGTTTCTTTTTCTTACAAGGATGCCGTCTTCATCCAGAAAGAAATCCCCACCGGCATCAGGCAATACTCTCATTACCGGGTTACGCTGGTCAACATATACGTGAAGCCTGCCGTCCACTGTCTTGTAAACCTCGGCTGTCTTAAGTTCCCTCAGGCTGCCAAGCCGTGTCTCTATTGCACCTGCATCTATATCCTTAAGCCGTTTCCCAAGAATATCATGCGAATTACCATAGACCAGTTTTCTTATCTGTCTTCTTGTAACAAAGTGATAATCGGCTGAGTCCTTAATGTCTATAGATATGCTGCCGCACCTCTTTGCTCCTATCGAACCTGCCAGATAGACCGGCATGGCAATGAGGTACAGAGCCGGTATGATCAATAATATTTTAAAAACCTTCCTCATAAACCCTTCTCCTTCCTGATCTTTTCCTCTATGGGCCTGACAAGTGTATCAATATCGCCGGCTCCGATTGTAAGCAGAATATCCAGGCTTGCAATATCCAGCGCAGCGGGAATATCTTCCTTATTCAGCATTCGTTTATTCTCCAGCTTCATATTATTGTATATAAGGGCAGATGTTACCCCTGCAACAGGCTTTTCCCGTGCCGGATAGACAGGTAGCAGGATCACCTCATCAAGCCTGTCGAGTATATGGGCAAAACCCTTTGCATGATCGGCTGTACGAGAAAAGAGGTGTGGCTGGAAGATGCCTGTTATCTTCCTTCCGCTGAAATATTCCTTCACAGATTCTATGCATGCATTAATTTCGTCAGGATGATGTGCATAATCATCGATGTAAACTATATCATCACGGTTTATTCTTATATCAAATCTTCTTTTCACTCCCCTGAAAAGCAGAACAGCCTTTTTGATTTCGTCATTTGTGACGCCGCATAGTTGTGCTACAGCTATTGCTGCCGAAAGATTCTCTATATTTATCTTCCCGGGAAAGGAAAAATGAATATCATTTATCACTCCTGAAGGTGTATCCAGGGAAAAACGGTACATATCTGAATCCCTGCTTATCCCTGTCACATGGTAGTCTGCATCTGGTCCGGTACCATAGGTATAACAAACAACCCCATCAGGTACAATAATTTCATCCCTTATTCTGCTGCTTAAAATAAGTTTCCCCCCTTTTCTTATTCTTGCACAAAACTCATTATAGGCAGCCACCATATTATCTCTGTTACCATAAATATCGAGATGATCGGGATCGAGCGAAGTAACCACAGCTATTAACGGAGAAAGCCTGTGAAACGACCTGTCAAATTCATCGGCTTCCATTACGGTAAAACTGCCCCGCCCAAGGAGGAGGTTAGTATTGTAATTCTTTGATATTCCCCCCAGGAAGGCGGAACAATCAACATGCGACTGTTTTAGCAGGTGTGCCGTCATTGTCGACACTGTAGTCTTTCCATGGGTGCCGGCAATTGCAAGAGTGTCGGTGGCAGCGGATATTGCCCCGAGTATTTCCGATCGCTTGTATACAGCATAACCATTCTCATGAAAGTATGCCAATATCTTGCTGTCGGAAGGTATTGCCGGGGTATAAACCACAGTTACTTTGTTTTTCCTCTCAGCATCGGAAAAAATACCTTTTAGCAGTGCATCATCATCTGAATAAATTATATCACACCCTTCACCGGAAAGGTTACGTGTGAGTTCTGTTTCTGTCCTGTCATAACCGCTAACAGTGAATCCTCCATGTAAGAAATACAAGGCAAGAGCACTCATACCGATACCCCCGATACCGATAAAATAAATACCTTCCGTATTTTTAAGATCAATCATTTCACTGTGAGTTTTAACACTTCCTCCGCTATCCTCTTATCTGCATCCCTGTCGGCCATTTTTTTAATATTCTCCGACAGATGTAATCTTTTTCCCCTGTCTGCTATCAGGCTTATTGCTTCAGTCACAAGGTTCTTAACAGCCAGTTTATCAGGAATAAGCACAGCAGCATTCCTGTCAGCCAGTGCTCTTGCATTCCTCGTCTGGTGATCTTCTGCAACATTAGGCGAAGGCACCAGTATTACAGGTTTTCCCACAAGGCATAGTTCAGATATGGTACCTGCTCCCGCTCTTGAGACTATCACATCGGCAACTGCATAGGCAAAGTCCATCCTGTCAATAAAATCATGTACCAAAATATTATCGGTGAAAGTGCCTGATATTTTGGCATTTATGCTCTCATAATAATATTTTCCAGTTTGCCACAACCACTGGCAATCCGAATCTCTTAATTTGCCGATGTTATCGGAGAGACTTTTATTCATTGTTCCGGCACCCAGCGACCCTCCGAGTACCAGTATAACAGGGAAGTCTTTTTTCAGTTTGAAGTACGAGAGAGCCTCTTCTTCAATAACCGGAAGGTTATCAAAGCCATGACGAACAGGATTACCTGTTTTTATTATTTTCTTTTCAGGGAAATATTTATTCATACCATCATAGGCCACACATATTGTTGAAGCTCTCCTTGCGAGCAGCTTGTTTGTCACCCCTGCATAACTGTTCTGCTCCTGTATCAGCGTGGGGATGCCCATTCTCCCTGCCTTCCTCAGTACAGGTCCGCTTGCATATCCCCCTACGCCCACTACAACATCCGGATCAAAATCCCTTATTACTTTTTTGGCAAGCCTCAGGCTTTTCAGGAGCTTGAACAGTACTTTAATATTTTTCAGTGAAAAGCTTCTCTGTATTCCTGCAACCGGCAGTCCAACTATTTTATATCCTGCGGCAGGGATCTTCTCCATTTCCATTCTTCCTTCGGCACCGACAAACAGGATATCAATGCCCGGATCAATCTTCCGGAGAGCATTGGCAATAGAGATAGCAGGGAAGATATGCCCCCCTGTACCACCTCCGCTGATAATTATCCTTTTATGTTTTTGCGGGCTCATATATTTTCTCTCCTTCATCTGCGAGTTCCTCTGCCGGGAGCTCTTCATTTCGTATCCTGGCGTTGACCACCCTGCTTACACTAAGAATAGCGCCAAGGGAAAAGCTCATCATTAACACGGATGTCCTTCCCCAGCTAACCATGGGTAGCGTTTGACCTGTTACAGGAAATAGTCCGACAGCCACCATCATATTAAGCATTGCCTGAACCACTATCATAACAATAAGTCCCAATACGAGGAAAGCAGGAAAGGCAGTCTCACATTTCCTGGCTATCGTAATACCTCTGAACAATAATATCATATAGGCCAGAATAAGAGGAACAGCACCCAGGAGGAGTCCGTATTCCTCAGTTATTATGGCAAAAATAAAGTCGGAATTAGATTGAGGAAGCATATTACGCTGGGTACTCTTGCCAGGGGCCTTTCCGATAAGTCCACCCGTCGAGATTGCAATTTTGGCCTGGTTAGACTGGTAATCACCATCCGGATCTGCTTTTCCGCTTATAAAATTCTCAATCCTGTTTTTCCATACCTCAACCCTGTTATCCTTTTTAACTGCTACCAGCAGCATTGCAAATAATATCACAACCACTACAGCCATCCCGAAATAAGCCAGGAGGAACCTGAAAGGCACCCTGCCAATGAAAAGGATTATCATACTTATGGCAAATACCATAAGTGCTGTTGAGAGGTTCTCGGGCAGTATCAGGCTGCAAACAACAGCTATAGGAAACATAAAATATTTTGTGACAAGCATGAAATTATTCAGCTCATCCTGGTATTTGGCAAGCGACCTTGCCAGGTAAATAACAAGTGCCACCTTAGCCACATCTGATGTCTGCAACCTAAATCCCGTGCCCGGAATAACAAGCCATCTTGTGGCTTCATTCACCCTTGAACCAAAACCAAGAGTAAGTATAAGTAAGCCTACCGCCACAATCAGTATAATACCTGCAAGGGCTGAATAAATCCTGTATGGCAGGTAATGCACAACAACAATTATAACAAGGCTTAGGGCAAGCATAAAGAACTGGCTCCTCAGGAAATAAGTTGTATTGCCTCCATACTTCATGAAAGCCACTCCTACTGAGGAACTGTAAACAGCCAGTAAGGAATAGATCATGAAGAGTACAATAAGGCCCCATATGACCTTATCCCCTTTGAATGTCTTTGTCAGCCAGCCCTGTTGCATATCAGTTTACCATTAAAGATTCCTTACAGCCGCCTTAAACTGACGTCCCCTGTCTTCATAGTTTCTGAAAAGGTCAAAACTTGCACAGGCAGGTGATAATAAAACAGTCTCACCTTTGCGTGCCAGGTAGTATGAAGACCTTACAGCTTCTTCCATCGATGATGTTTCAACAATTGTGGGTACCTTATCCCTGAAAGCCTCCATTATCTTACTGTTATCCTTGCCAAGGCAGACAATAGCCCTGACTTTTTTCTCCACGAGAGGAAAAAGTTCCGAGTAGTCGTTACCCTTGTCGACACCACCCACTATCCACACAATACTGTCTTCCATACATTCCAGTGCATACCATGTGGAGTTCACATTTGTAGCTTTCGAGTCGTTAATAAAATCGATACCGCAAACCGTTATTACCGGTTCCAGCCGGTGTTCCACCCCCTGGAAATCCGACAGACTTTCCCTGATAACCTCCTTCCGGATGCTCAGTACTTTGCCGGCAATGGCAGCTGCCATTGAGTTGTAAGTGTTGTGACGGCCCTTTAGTGCCAGTTCATGTATGGTCATAAGGTTGGTTTTATTTTGGTAATCAATAATTATATCATTGTTTTCAACATAAGCAGCCATGCCTTCATTCTTTTCATCTGAAAAGGGAAGCATCGTCATTTTATGCTCTTTCTTAGAAAGCTCATCGCGGATTATCGGATCTCCGTCCCAGTAAATAAAAAAGTCAGACTTTGTCTGGTTCCTGGCTATCCTCATTTTGGCATCGATGTAATTATGAAGGTTGTAATCATACCTGTCGAGATGGTCGGGAGTGATATTCATCAGAATGGCTATATCGGCCCGGAAATCATACATCCCGTCAAGCTGGAAACTACTCAGTTCAATAACATAGTAATCATAATCGCCCTCTGCCACAGCCATGGCAAAGCTGTTTCCCACATTCCCCGTCATGACAACTTTTTTCTGCGCCTTTGCCAGCATGTGGTAAATAAGATTTGTTACTGTAGTCTTTCCATTGCTTCCCGTAACACATATCCTGATCCCTTTTGAATACCTTCCGGCAAATTCTATCTCAGATATTACAGGAATACCCTTTTCACGAATCTTCTTTACTATTGGAGCGCGTTCGGGTATGCCCGGACTCTTGACCACTTCATCTGCAGCCAGTATAATTTCTTCTGTGTGCGTTCCTTCCTCTTTCTTAATATTGTGATCTTCAAGAATTTTCCTGTAATTGTCCTGTATTGCACCATTATCCGACACAAATACTTCAAATCCCTGCTTTTGTGCCAGTATTGCAGATCCTGTCCCGCTTTCCCCCGCTCCGAGTATTACTAATTTCTTTTTCATTTTATCACCTGATCTTGAGTGTTACTATACTTAACACAGCCAGTATTATTGCCACTATCCAGAACCTGATTACTATTTTAGGTTCAGGGTAACCCTTCTTCTGGTAATGATGATGGAGAGGGGCCATGAGGAAGATCCTCCTACCCTCACCAAATTTTCTTTTTGTTCTTTTAAACCATGATACCTGCAGGACAACCGAAAGATTTTCCACCAGGAAGATCCCGCAAAGCAGCGGTATCAGAAGTTCTTTTCGTATTATTATAGCAAAGACAGCTATTATACCCCCAAGGGCAAGACTACCGGTATCTCCCATAAAGACCTGCGCAGGGTATGAGTTATACCATAAGAAGCCTATTGTGGCACCTATGAAGGCACTGGCAAAGATCACCAGTTCCTCGGTTGCGGGTATATACATTATATTCAGATACCCGGCATAAATAAGGTTACTCGACAGGTATGCCAGTATCCCAAGAGATGTTCCGATAATGGCCGAAGTCCCGGTCGCCAGGCCATCGAGCCCGTCAGTAAGGTTAGCCCCGTTAGAAACAGCCGCCACAATGAATATTACAATTATCACAAATACGATCCATGCAAAAGGCTGCCTGTACTGTTCTTTAATAAAGGAGACAAGCCATGCATAGTCAAATTCATTATTTTTTATAAAAGGAATAGTTGTCTTTGTTGATTTCCTTTCCATATTGATCTCACCGTGCAGGGGTATCTTAACGGATGACTGTGCTATCTCCTGCCTGTCCTGCAAAGTCAGGTTTTCTACATTCACTTTCTCAACGACCCTTACCTGTGGACTGAGAAAGAGAGTTAGTCCCACAATTATTCCAAGGATAATCTGTCCAAGTATCTTGAACCTGCCTGCCAGTCCTTCCTTATTCTTCCTGAAGATTTTGATATAG
>DATFLA010000057.1:0-2028 GCA_035268305.1 Bacteroidales bacterium
TCCTTTAATACAGGATATCATAAAAAAAATTAAGGACACAGAATGTCCTGCATATTTAATTAACAAAGAATTATTTATAAATGAAGAAGCTTATAGTATTACTACCCCTGATGTTTGCAGTGATGATACAGGGTTGTGGCAGCAGTTCAGGTAATACAGCCGGTGAGGGCAATCACGACTCTGGCAGGCCCGGGAAGGGAATAATAACTTTCCGGGAATATGAACATGACTTCGGAAAAGTTGCCCAGGGTGAAAAAATTGCTTATACCTTTACTTTTGGTAATGAAGGTACCGAAGATATAATTCTGAAATCTGTTTCAACCAGTTGTGGCTGTACTGTACCCAAATATGATAAAAAACCTGTTGCTCCGGGTGAAGAAGGAAGTCTTGAAGTTGTATTTGATACATCGGGGCGCCAGGGTCAGCAGACAAAAACTATAACAGTTAAATCAAATGCATCAAAACCGGTTGTTCTTTTAAGAATTACCGCAGAAGTTGAAGATAATAATTTAAATTAGTAACTATTAATAAATCAGACAATGACCAATTTTGCTTATTTGTTTTTAATGGCTCAGCCTTCCGGTTCGGGCGGACAGAGTAATCCACTGGTAACCTTTCTTCCTCTTATTCTGGTATTCGTAGTGTTTTATTTCTTTATGATAAGACCCCAGATGAAGAAGCAGAAAGAGATGACCAACTACAGGAATGCCCTTAAGAAGGGAGACAAAGTCATTACCACAGGCGGAATATATGGAAGAATAACAGAAGTTAAGGATAACTATGTGACTATGGATGTGGGTGGTGATGTGAAAATCAAAGTTGATAAAAGCGCACTGCTCAAGGATCCTACAGTTGATTGAGTTACCGGTAATTAATAAATTTATTACCTGTGAACGGATTGTTTGAAACACGGTCAGATTCTTCAAAGAAGAAGATATGGGGGATAAACAGGAACTTTGTTACATTCTCCTTCTTCTTTCTCCTGTCTTTTATTTTTTGGTACCTGAATGCCCTGAGTAAGGTTACTGAAGCAGAGATAGCATATCCCGTGAAGATAACGAGTATTCCCGGTGACCGGGTAGTGGCATCAGAACATCCGTTAAAACTTAATTTCTTTCTAAGAGGCCAGGGATATTCTCTGTTTAAGCTTAAAGTGCTTAGCAGGAAGACCCCTGTGGATCTCGATATATCAAAGATAAACTGTGTAAAAGTACCAGGAAGTAAACAGCCTGATTACTATATTCTTACCTCCGGCCTTACAAGATTGCTGTCTCTTCAGCTACGGTCGGAATGTGAGATAACGTCTATTAAGCCTGATACCCTGTTTTTTACAATGGCCAGGGCATATCCTGATGATGAACCTTCCTACTCCCGCTCAGGGACCGGCGACAGGAATGATAAGTAATCCCGGGTACAAAAGTGATAACATGAAAAATAAAAATGGATCACAACTTAAGCTTGGTATAACCGGGGGTATAGGCAGCGGTAAGACTTCAGTATGCAGGGTATTTAATATTCTTGGCATACCTGTTTTTTCAGCCGACCCTGTTGCACGGGAAATAATGGACAATGATCCCGGTGTGAAAAGGCAAATCAATATTATTACCGACAGGGATATGTACTTAAATGGTGACCTTGACCGGCCGGAACTGGCTCAGCTGATTTTTAACGATATCAGCCTTCTTGGCAGGGTTAATTCACTTGTCCATCCTGTTGTTTTTGACTATTTCAAAAAATGGGCATCAGAGCAGGAGGCTCCATATATAATCATGGAAGCTGCAATTCTTTTTGAGAGCGGGGCATCGAAACTTGTTGACAAAACTGTTTCAGTTATTGCACCTGTCGAGGAAAGGGTTGCCCGGGTTATAAGACGGAACCGGCTGACAAGAGACCAGGTGCTGGACAGGATAAAGAACCAGATGGACGATGAAGAACGTATCAGACTCTCCGATTATGTTATATATAACTCTGAGAACGATATGATAATACCTGCAGTACTTAAGATACATAACGACCTGATGGTTGTGG
>DATFLA010000058.1:0-2216 GCA_035268305.1 Bacteroidales bacterium
TCAACGCCTATTATTTCAAGTTTTTTAAGTAATTCACGGCTAAAATGGAGACCTGCAGTAGGAGCGGCAACAGCGCCTTCATGTTTGGCGAATATTGTCTGGTATCTCTCATTATCCTCAGGCTCAACAGGCCTGTTAATAAATTTAGGCAGAGGTGTTTCTCCGAGGCTGTAAAGTGTCTGTTTAAATTCATCATATGAACCGTCAAACAGGAACCTCAGGGTCCTTCCCCTGGATGTAGTGTTGTCAATTACTTCTGCAACAAGCAGATCATCTTCGCCAAAATATAATTTATTTCCTATCCTAATTTTCCTGGCGGGGTCAACGAGTACATCCCACAATCTTTGTTCGCGGTTCAGTTCCCTTAACAGGAATACTTCAATCTCAGCACCGGTCTTTTCCTTATTTCCATATAATCGTGCCGGAAATACTTTTGTATTGTTGAATACGAGTACGTCATTTTCATCAAAGTACTCAACAATATCTTTAAAGATCTTGTGCTGGAGCTCTCCGGTTTTCCTGTTTACAACCAATAATCTCGATTCATCCCTGTTCTCTGCCGGGTAAAGAGCAATAAGTTCCTGTGGTAAAGTGTACCTGAATTGTGATAATTTCATAATAAGTATATAATCATGATAAAATTAAGAATTCCTTTATACGTAATAGTTCCCGTTTTGTTACATACGACCTGTTGTTTTTCAAGTATTCAAAATGTGAAAAACAAGCTGTAATAACCGTTGCTTCATGCCTTTGAACCACTTAAAAACAGAGGATCAAATTATGTATCAGAAACATCGGACTCTCTCAATTGTTCAACATATTCCCTGAATCTGTCAATGGTCCAGGCTTCGTCTGCCCTATAGGCTCCTATAGCGGTCCTTTCCAATGCAGAAAGATATGCACCGCTTTTGAGTGCTTCACCCAAATCGCGAGCGAAAGCCCTTATATAGGTGCCTTTACTGCAAAGCAGACGTACCTTTACCTCAGGAAACTTATATTCAAGCAGTTCAATCTCCCTGAACACAACCTTAACAGGTTTAAGTTCTTTTTCCATTCCTTTCCTGGCAAATTCATAAGCTCTTTTACCATCAATCAGCTTAGCTGAATATATAGGGGGTATTTGTTCCTGCTGACCAAGGAATTGACCTAGCACTTCACGCACCAAATCTATATTTATATGATCGGTGGGGTAATTCCTGTCTGTCTCTGTTTCAAGATCAAACGAGGGCGTTGTTTCCCCAAGGTGAATAGTTGCGATATATTCTTTGTCAAGATCCCTGAAATCCTCGATTCGTCTTGTTGCCCGTCCGGCACAAATTATCAACAAGCCTGTCGCCAGTGGATCAAGAGTGCCGGCATGGCCCACTTTTATTTTCCTTATACCCAGAACATTTTTTATAATTACCCTGACCTTGTTAACAAGATCAAATGAAGTCCAGTAGAGTGGCTTGTTAAACAAAAATACCTGTCCGCTTTCTATGATGCTTACATCTTTTTCCTTCATATTAACCGAGAAAGACTGAGAGAGTTCCTATAACAGCGCAATAAATGGCAAACCATATCAATTTACTCTTTCTTACCAGGGTTATCATCCATTTACAGGCAAGATAACCTGAAATAAAAGCGGCAATAAATCCGATCAGGATGACTCCCATACCTGCAGTGTTTTTAGCAGCATCACCCGATACTATTTCAAGGAAATTAGCTCCTATTACCGGGATAAGAACCATGAGAAATGAAAACTTTGCAATTTCATCCTTTTTATTTCCGATAAGCAGACCGGTGGCAATTGTGGAACCTGACCTTGATATGCCCGGTATTACTGATAATGCCTGTGCCAGGCCGATTATCAAAGCATCTTTAAATGTAATATCCCGTTCCTTCTTTTTTATAAAATGAGAAAGGGCCAGTATAAGGGCTGTTGCCAGCAGCATCAACCCGATAAAGAACAGATTCTCATTAAACAGTGATTCAATTGGCTTTTTAAAAAGCAATCCTGTAATCATAACAGGTACCATTGAAAGAAGTAACTTAAGGGTATAAACTGTTTCATCATTCATCCTGAATTTAAAAAACCCGTTTAACAGGTTTAATATCTCCTTCCTGAATACAACAATTGTACTTAATACTGTTGCCCCATGCACAGCTATTGTAAAGAAAAAGCTTGCCTTCGGGTCCACGCCAAAAAGCGATTTCGCAATCTCGAGGTGACCTGA
>DATFLA010000059.1:0-2838 GCA_035268305.1 Bacteroidales bacterium
ATTGTATTATGTTAAGAAGATCGCAGAAGCACATGGCGGAGATGTTACTGTAAGCAGTAAACCGGGCAGGGGAAGTACGTTTACAGTTACACTGCCAAACAGTTAACAGAAGGTACACACTGCTGCATAAAATGTTGTATATTTACTTTAAGGATAGTTATTCAATTTAAAAGAAGGAACATGAAAGTTTTGATAGCTGAAGACGACAGGGACTTTGGAAATATTTTAACCCAGTATGTTACAATTAGCGGTTTCGACGTAACACTTGGTCGCGACGGTAAAGAGGCATGGGATCTTTTTGGTAAGGTAAAACCCGATATATGTGTACTGGATGTAATGATGCCCGAGATGGACGGCTTTACTCTTGCCGGGAAGATAAAAGATGCACAGCCGGACATGCCGGTAATATTCCTTACGGCTAAAAGTTTAAAAGAAGATATAGTTAGAGGACTGAAAATAGGTGCAGATGACTATATTACAAAACCCTTTGATCCTGAAGTACTGATACTTAGAATTAACAACATACTGAAAAGAGCTTATTCTTCA
Organism: Bacteroidales bacterium; assembly: GCA_035268305.1. Lineage (GTDB taxonomy): Bacteria > Bacteroidota > Bacteroidia > Bacteroidales > VadinHA17 > LD21. The sequence goes on from DATFLA010000059.1 coordinate 547, forward strand.
TCGAATGACGAATATCGTATCTCCGATACTGTTTTAAAGTACAACACACTTGAACTCGAAAGCGGTGGTGCGAAAGAGAAGCTAACACTTAAGGAAGCACAACTCCTGAAATTCCTTATTATTAATAAAAACAAAGTGCTTGCCCGCGAGGACATCCTCACCGAGATATGGGGCGAAGATGATTATTTCCTCGGGCGGAGCATGGATGTTTTTATCAGCCGCCTAAGGAAATATATATCCGAAGACAGTAAAATTGATATCCGTACTGTCAGGGGAACAGGCTTTATCCTTGAAGAACTAAAAGAATAGCATTTGGTCATTCATCTGGGTACTCGTTTTTTTTATTCGTTAATCATTATGACCGTATGGCTTTGCGCTCTTATATCCTTACCCCGTTGCGACTTCACTTCCTTAGTCCAAAAAATCTTTATTATCCCTCATTATCATCCTTGTTTAAAAATATATGTATACCTTTATACAGGCAATCAAGGTAATAACCACTCTTACAACTTAATGCATACCGGCCGGCGCAAATGAGACTAACCATAAACAGGAAACTGAGAAGCCACTTCTTTCTTATACTCTTTCTGGGGCATTTCATATCATTTACCTTTTTCCCTCACACCCATATTGTAGATGGAGTTACAATAGTCCATTCACATCCTTTCCGTTCTCATTCGGGAGATACGCCGGTACATCACCAACATTCCCAAACAGGTTATGTTGTTATCCATTTCCTGTCGCATATAATTGCAATTACCTCTGCTATAATAGCCGGGGTCTTTATTGCCAGTAAGGCCGGACGATATCTTACAATACCGAAGGATGAAAACATATACATCAGTTTTTTCTGGTGCTGTTCCTGCCTCCTGCGGGCACCTCCGGGCAGAATACAGAAATAACAATCTACCGCTGAATTAATTAATCATTTTTTGCTTTATGATACAGTCATAACATGCTGTATTATAATTCTGTTTTATAAATATGCGAATTCATGAAACGAAATATTATTTTATTTATCATATATATCCTTTATACATCAGTTATTTGTGCCCAAAAAAAGACTGATGCAAACATAATTGGCCATGTAACGGGCAATGGTGTACATATCCCTTTTGCAACTGTAAGTGTAACAGGGACAACCATAGGAGTAAACACCGATGAAACGGGGCATTATCATCTTATTAACATGCCTGTTGGTACTTATACCATAAATGCTCAGTCAGTTGGGTATAAACCTTTGGGAAAAAAGGTAACAATAAACGCCGGAGTTACAACAGAAATAAATTTCGACCTGGAATCTGATGTTCTTGGACTGGAAGAAGTTGTTGTTACTGCCGACAGGGGCGAAATGAAAAGAGTAGAATCACCATCGATTGTCAACACATTATCTCCGGATCTCTTTGAAACAACGCAGTCAGTCACATTAAGTCAGACATTGAATTTCACACCCGGTTTGCGGGTTGAAAGCAACTGTCAGAACTGTGGCTTCTCACAGGTAAGGATGAATGGTATGGAAGGCCCGTACTCTCAGATACTTATAAACAGTCGTCCGGTCTTCAGCGGGCTGGCAGGGATTTATGGTCTCGAGCTAATACCTTCTAATATGATAGAGCGTATAGAAGTGGTGAGGGGTGGTGGTTCAGCTCTTTACGGGAGTAATGCTATTGCCGGCACAATCAATATAATACTCCGGGAACCCGAATCCAATTCATGGGAAGCAGAGCTAAATACAGGACTTACCGGTATATCTGCCAGCAGTTCAGCAGGAACATCTCCCGATTATTCTGTAGATTTTAACACATCGTTGGTATCTGCTGACAATAAAACAGGTATTGCCTTATATGGATTTTCAAGGGAAAGGGCTATGTATGATGCAAATAATGATAATTTCTCCGAGATACCAAAAATGAACAACCTGACTTTTGGTTCGAGATTGTTTCACAGATTTGGTATACGTGGAAAGCTGGATATAGATTTTTTCAACATTAAGGAAGAGCGTGAAGGCGGGAACAGGATGAGTTACCCTTTGCATGAGAGAGACATGGCTGAAGCCATCAGGCATGATGTCAAATCAGGGTCAGTAACATTTGAAAGATATTTCAGAAGTTATGATCTCTTATCCGTTTTTATTTCGGCTCAATATATCAACCGCGACTCATATTACGGGGCTAAGCGATCGCTTAATGACTATGGAAAGACAAGGGACCTTACATATAATACAGGAATACAATACAAGGCGGTGTTTGACAACTCCTCACTTATTGCCGGGGCTGAAAGAACAGGTGATTA
>DATFLA010000060.1:0-2640 GCA_035268305.1 Bacteroidales bacterium
TCACCCCGGGGTGTTGAAGGCACTCAATCCGGCCTATGCCTATCATTTTCTGCACGATTATCCTGGTGGGTTTATACTTCTCGGCTCAGTATTTCTTGCAACAACGGGAGCTGAAGCTCTGTATTCCGACCTTGGTCATTGTGGCTTCAGGAATATTCGTGTTTCCTGGATATTTGTAAAATCTGCCCTGTTACTTAATTATTTTGGTCAGTGTGCATACCTGATGGTTAATGGTGGTATGAAAGATGGTATTAACCCGTTTTATGGGATAATGCCTTCATGGTTCCTGCTCCCCGGAATAATCATTGCAACTGCAGCAGCCATTATAGCCAGCCAGGCTCTCATTACAGGATCATACACTCTGATAAGTGAAGCAATATCTCTTAACTTCTGGCCAAAGCTAAATATATCCCATCCCACATTTCATAAGGGACAGGTATATGTTTCTTCTGTCAACTGGTTTTTATGGATAGCCTGTAGTTTTGTTGTTTTATTCTTCAGGGAGTCGGCTAATATGGAAGCCGCCTATGGTCTTTCAATCACTCTCACAATGATAATGACAACCCTTCTGTTGTCTTATTACCTCTATCAGAAAGGTGTCTATCATAAGTTTATTGTTATCCTTCTTATCGTTTACCTTACAATTGAAGGAGGGTTCCTGACTTCCAATCTTCATAAATTTCAGAACGGCGGCTGGTTTACAATTATGCTGGCAACGATATTTTTCATGATAATGTACGGATGGTATTTCGGAAGGAAACTTAAGAACAGGTATGTAACATTTACAAACCTCGATAAGTATATCGATCTCTTTAAGGATCTGTCGAAGGATAACTCGGTGCCTAAGACAGCAACCAATCTTGTGTATATTATTAAAGCCAACTGGCCCGACCAGGTTGAGTCGAAGGTCATTTATTCAATATTCCAGAAACAGCCCAAGCGGGCAGATACATACTGGTTCCTTCATGTTGACAGGGTTGATGAGCCTGATAAATTCGAATACCAGGTTACGCAGATTATTCCCGGAATACTTATTAGAGTTGATTTCAGGATAGGCTTCAAGGTAGAACCGAAAATAAATCTCTATTTCAGGGAGGTCCTTGAAGATCTTACCAAAGCAGGAGAGATAAAACTCGAAAGCACTTATCCTTCACTCAGAAAACATTCGCTTCCGGCTGATTTCAAGTATATCCTTATTGACAGGGTTATGCCACGTGATTATAAGCTGTCGACAACGGAGAATATTACACTTACTCTGCATGGTCTTTCCAGAATGTTGTGTATTTCAGATGTAAGAGCTTTGCAGCTTGATGCTGCCAACACAACAGAAGAAAAAGTCCCGATTACTATCGATCAGCCGATAGAAAATCGTATTAACAGGGTGAACTGATATATAAAAAAGTGTAGTAATTAACATCATAACCGCCGGACAGCACTCATTATTATACTTTTTGCCTGGTCGCGGACAGTTGCATTAAAAATCCGACTATTTAGTTACTATCATGAAACCTGATGTCGGGTATGGGGTATCTTTTAAATTCCTTTGTCCTGTCGAAGAGATACCTGTAGGTAATATAATGCTTTACAGGGATACAGCCTACAGAAAGAAGAATCTTTTTCATCTTGGGATTGAAATCGGCAACCCATGAGAATTCGGCCTCATTGAAGTAACCTTTCTTCCTTACGGCCCTCCACGCATTAAGAATAAATGCTGATTCTATGCCGTGTCCCTGGAATTTTGGCACTATGCCCATCATCAGGACCTTTGTTCTGGTCATTGTATGCCTGTTTTTAAGGTACAGGAACCGGATCTTATTCCATATATTGAGTTTCCCGTTGAAATGTTTTATTATCTGGTTCAGATCGGGGAACATCAGGAAAATAGCTATTGGTTTACCCTCGAAATAGGCAATCCACAGGAATTCTTCCACGAATATAGCCGCTGCTTTTTTTAGGGCAGCATTAACATATTTTACCTCCAGGGGTTCGAAGTTCATCTTAAATGACGACCAGGCCTGGTTATAAACCTCAGCAAAATCCTTCATCATTCTGGTCTTTTCGGAATGTCTGAAATGACGGAATTTATAACCCGGCTTGTTTTCAATCCATTCTGCTATCTTCCTGAACCTGTCGGAAATGGGTTTGGTTATGTCGAGATGAAACCCTTCCATTTTGTAGTAAACCATAAATCCATAGTCTTCAAACAACTGCTTGTAATAGGGAGGATTATACGGGACATCAAATGAAGGGTGTGTGAATCCATCCACAAGGAGACCCCAGTATTTATCTGTTTCACCAAAGTTTACAGGTCCGTCCATGGCCTCCATACCCCGCTCCCCAAGCCATTTTCTTGCAGTATCAAATAATACGAATGCGGATTTTTTATCATTTATACACTCGAAGAAGCCAATCCCGCCTGTTGGCTGGTCGTATGAATTTGCGATATTCTTATCAATGAATGCGGCTATTCTGCCTGCAGGCTTATTATTATCGTCAAGAAGGATCCATCTTTGAGCTTCGCCATGACTGAAATAAGGATTGGTTGCCGGATCAAAAACTTCCTCAATGGCATTGTCGAGCGGACAGACCCATACATCATCATTTTTATAAATTAATCTCGCTACATCAAGAAATTGTTTA
>DATFLA010000061.1:0-4226 GCA_035268305.1 Bacteroidales bacterium
TGAAAGTTGACTCACCAAGGCTTATATTATCGGATGCACCTACCCTTGTAAATATCTTATCAACAATCCCGGCTGTAAATGAAGCAGCCGGCACAAAGCAACCTGTCTGTGCCATCAGTACAATGAGTGCTGTTTGTCTGAGAAGGGCTGACTTACCCGACATATTTGGTCCTGTCAGTATTATGATCTGTTGATCTTCCGTATCGAGGGTAAGATCATTCGGGACATAAGATTCACCGGCAGGCAGTTGTTTTTCAATAACAGGATGTCTTCCTTCTTTTATTTCAAGCTTAAGTGTATCATTAAGTACTGGTCTGACATAATTATTCTCAGATGACACAACAGCAAACGAATGCAGACAATCAAGCCTTGCTATCAGGGCAGAATTTAGTTGTATAGGAGGAATAAATTCCAGGATAGCCAGAACCAGGTCGTTGAAAAGCTTTGCTTCCAGGGCCATAATCTTCTCTTCTGCACCAAGGATCTTGCTTTCATATTCCTTCAGTTCTTCTGTGATATATCGTTCAGCATTTACAAGGGTCTGTTTACGTATCCATTCCTGGGGCACTTTATCCTTATGAGTGTTCCTAACCTCAATATAATAGCCGAAAACATTATTAAACCCAATTTTAAGCGATGATATCCCTGTTCGTTCAATCTCACGTGCCTGGAGGCCGGCAAGGTAATCCTTACTATTATACAAAACTGATCTCAGATCATCAAGTTCTTCCGACACACCACGCGCAATAACATTACCCTTATTCACAAGTGCAGGCGGATCGTTATTCAGCTCTTTATCTATCCTCCCTGCAATTGTCCTGCATGGGTTCATCTGTTCAGCAAGCTGAACCAGAGGAGGACAGTCACCTGAGTTACAAAGATCCTTCACAGGTCCTATTGCATTAAGAGCCCTTTTAAGTTGCACAACCTCGCGGGGATTTATACGGCTAACAGCCACCTTAGACACTAGCCTTTCCAGGTCACCGACCTGTCTTATCAAGGCTTCTGCTTCTTCACTTTTCCCTGGGTTTTCAACAAAATACTCAACTATATCGAGTCTTTCATTAACAGGCTGGATATCCTTCAGCGGTAATGACAGCCATCTTTTCAGCAGTCTCCCTCCCATGGGCGACACAGTTTTGTCAATAACATCTATCAGGGTATGTGCTCCCTCATAAGGAGAATGAAAGAGCTCCAGGTTTTTTATTGTAAATTTATCGAGCCATACATACCTGTTCTCTTCAATCCTGGATAGGCTTGTTATATGCCCAAGCTGCTCATGCCTGGTTATATCGAGGTAATACAGGATAGCTCCTGCAGCAATTATGCCGTATGTCAGGTTATGAACACCGAACCCTTTAAGTGAACTTGTTTCAAACTGACGAAGGAGCCTGTCATTGGCAGCATCCTGTGTAAATATCCAGTCATCAAGCTTGAAAGTGTAATATTTCTGACCAAAAAAACCGGTAAACAAATCTCTCCTGCCTTTTTCATAAAGAACCTCCTTTGGCTGAAAATTACTTAACATCTGGTCTATATACTCAATGGTACCTTCAGAGGTCAGGAACTCACCTGTTGATATATCGAGGAAAGCCACGCCGGCAATTTTCCTGTCAATGTGAACTGCTGCAAGGAAGTTGTTCTCTTTATGATTGAGCACATTATCATTAAGCGAAACGCCGGGGGTAACCAGTTCTATTATTCCTCTCTTAACAATCTTCTTGGTCATTTTGGGATCTTCAAGCTGTTCGCAGATAGCTACTCTCTGACCAGCCCTGACCAGCCTGGGCAGATAGGTATCGAGAGCATGATAGGGGAAGCCTGCCAGCTCTACAAAAGAGGCGGCACCATTAGCCCTTTTTGTCAGAGTAATTCCCAGTATCTCAGATGTTTTTATAGCATCCTCCCCGAAAGTCTCATAGAAATCGCCTACCCTGAAAAGAAGAATGGCATCAGGATGTTTTGTCTTGATGTTGTAATACTGCTTCATCAGAGGTGTTTCTACATATTTAGGGATATCAGCCATTTTAGAGATTTTTTAATTCCCGGAAGAATGTAATATGTTCATTACGAACAAAGATACATTCAACGTTAATTTAATTGAAATGTTTTTGGACTTTATTATTAACCTCATCCCGCGGAAAAGTAATATACCGGCATTTGATCAAAGGCAGAACGGGATAAATGTATAACACGATTGACTTGTCAAAAAAAAATAACATTTATCAGAGCAGGATAAAAATCATATATTCTGTTGAGGGCTTTATCTACCTTGGGTTCCTGTGAATTAATTTTTCAAACTAAAACATGTATTTATGAAAAAAGTTCTCATCCTCGGTGCGGGTCTGGTAGTTAGGCCCATGGTCTCTTTCCTGCTGGAAAACAATTACAGGGTAACGGTTGCTTCAAGAACAAAAAGTAAAGCTGATGACCTTATCAAAGGGCATAATAACGGTATTTCAGTGAGCTGGACCACGGACGACCATGATACCCTTGAGAAGCTGGTGGATGAGAATGACATCGTGGTAAGCCTTCTGCCATACAGGTATCATGTTGAAGTGGCCCGCATATGTATAAGATATGCAAAACCCGTTGTAACAACATCATACGTGCAGCGTGAGATGCTTGATCTTGACAGGTCCGCAAAAGAATCAGGTATATTGATACTTAACGAGATTGGCCTCGATCCGGGTATAGACCATATGTCTGCGATGAGGATTATACATCATGTTCACGGGAAGGGAGGAAAGATAGACGAATTTTATTCACTATGCGGTGCCCTCCCTGCACCTGAGGATGCAGATAATCCGCTTGGATATAAATTCTCCTGGAGTCCTAAAGGCGTTGTCCTGGCAAGTCGCAATAGTGCCCTCTACCTGAAAAACGGCAAAAAAGTGACCATCGAACCGGCTGATCTTTTCAAGAATAGGTTCTCATATTCTTTCCCTCAAATCGGGGAACTTGAAGTGTATCCCAACAGGGATTCAATAAGCTATATAGATATTTACGGTATACATGAGACGAAGACCATGTACCGCGGAACCTTCAGGCACAAAGGATGGTGTGAGACTCTTGATGCTATGAAAACACTTAACATGCTTGACGACAATGTGAAAGACTATTCCGGCATGAGTTATTCAGATTTCATGGCAGAGAGAGGATCTATTGAGAATGCAGATGTCAAAACCGGTATTGCAGCATATTTGAATATGACATCAGACTCCGTTGCCATGAAGGCCCTTGAATTTCTCGGCTTTTTCAGTAAGGAAAAATTACCTTATGGTCAAACCAGTCCCTTTGAGATCACTTCCGACAGGATGATAAACAAAATCTCACTCGGGAAAAATGAACGTGACATGGTCGTTCTTCAGCATGTATTCCTGGCATCATATCCCGATGGTAAAAAAGAGGTTATTAAGTCGTCTATGCTTGATTTCGGATCACCTGCAAGTGATACCGCCGTCGCAAGAACAGTGTCACTTCCTGCTGCCATAGCTGTTAAGATGATCCTTGAAGGCAAGATAAGGGTAACCGGTGTCTATCGTCCGGTCATCCCCGAAATTTATGATCCTGTCCTTGATGAACTTAAAAAGCTGGGGATTGAAATGAAGGAGGAATATGGGTTGTCGGAAAGGGAGATGATTTAAATAGGTTTGAATTCCCTTGTCTTTACCGATAAATTTCGGTGTTGTATCTATAGTGCAGATTTGCAATAAGGGCCACATATTGAAGTGATGGCATTGGCATTCTCCAGGTAAGGAGCAGAAACAAAAAAATAAAAGGTCTTACTTAAAAGTACAAAATTAATAAGCTTATTTATTTTGAAGTATTCAATAATATCAAACTGGCTATAAGAAGGGAAAACCGGATCAGGGTTTAATCCAGGGCAAAATAAATATAACTTATCATTTTTTTATACAGTAACTGGAGTGACCTGTTCAGTAATGATATAATAATATCACTGCGTTATTTATTTAATTTCTAAGTAACTAACGACAGTTAACCGATCAGGAGATCCTTCGCTAACGCTACCAATGACAATGTTGCTAATGCATGACAGGGGGGGTAATGGGTTATTTATTAACCCCAGTTAAACGATCAGGGGATCCTTCGCTAACGCTCAGGATGACAGTGCGTTTGATATGTTACAGGGGGTGAATGAGGTGCGGCGTTTTGTACCAGAATTAATACCATAATGGATAGTTCGGCAAAACGCCGCACCTCAT
>DATFLA010000062.1:0-4170 GCA_035268305.1 Bacteroidales bacterium
AATCAAATTCCTTATTATTTCTTTGGTAAGCCAGTCAAAAATGATCAATTTTGACAAATAACCTGTATTATGGAACTGATTTGTTTTAGAGATGAGGAATCACAGGTTGTTTGAAATAAAATGAAAATACTTGTTTGCGAGGATAACAGGCTTGCCAGGACAACCCTTTCTTATATTCTTAAAAAAGAGGGATTTGAGCTGGAAGGTGCCGAAGATGGCAGGGAGGCATTAACTCTTTTAAGTAAGAATGTGTATGATCTTATTATAGTTGATATACATCTTCCTTTCAGAAGTGGCCTGGAACTGATACAATATGTGAGGTCAGATCTTAAACAGAAAACACCGGTTCTCGTTCTTACTGCTTTCAGCGACCCCCAGATGCAACAGCAGGCCGGAGAACTGGGTGTCAGCGGCTATATTATAAAGCCTTTTAACCCCGCCGATATAATTCTTCTGATCAAGTCTATTCTCACCGAAGGTAAATGAAAAGGTACGCTTGTCATTATTTAATCTCAATCTTATTTCTTGGCTTCTTCAGGATCGTACCTCTTATTGCCCAGGTGAATACTGATCCGGAGACAGAATTTCAGCGGATCAGGACTATAGCTTTCAGCGGCGATTATAAGACAGCTGCCACCGAGGCCAGGAAACTTGTAAATATGTACCCGTCATACGGTGATGCAAGGATATTACTGGGTCGTATCCTGGCCTGGCAGAAAGACTACAGGAATGCGGCAGCAGTTATTGATACCCTGCTCATGACAGAGCCTGGTAACCAGGATGCGCTCTCTGCACGGCGTGATATATCGTTATGGTCGAAGGATAACACCCCTGTGTCTACGGATATAAGGGCCGGTTATTTCTTTGATACTTTCAGGGAACCGTACTCTAGGTACTGGCAGGTCTTTAGTGCGGGTGCCGGACACAGGTTTAAGCCGGGTCCTGCTTCCGCTGGTATAAATATTGGTAACCTGATTGCCGGAGACTCCCAAACAATAAAAACAACTGAGATACAATTAGAGGCTGAAGCCTATCCGCATCTCTCGGATAAAAACTATGCATATATCTCATATGCTTTCAGCCCCGGCTCTTATTTTCCAAAGCACAAGGCTGCCTTCGAGTTATGGCAGGTCATGAATTCGGGATGGGCAATGTCTGCAGGATTGAATTATTACCATTTCGACAGGGATTTCTTTATAGCAAACCTGGCTGTGGAAAAATATGTGTCAAATTACTGGCTTGCCCTGAAGGGATTTGTCTATTTCAAGGATAATGGCCCTGCAACTTCTTTCTATCTGAATGCCAGGCGTTATCTTAACGATAAGGACTATATCCAGGTAACCCTGGGAACCGGAACTGCACCAGATGAGCCTTTTGATATACAGGAACATCTAATGCGTCTAAGCGCAAACAGCCTGAGGCTTGCTTATAATAAACAGCTGACTTCAAAAATTACATTACGCCTTAATGCCGGTTATTCACGTGAGGAATACAGAGCAGATACCTGGAGAAACAGGTTTGAAGGAGGGATAAACTTCACCTATGCTGTTAATATGAAATAATGAAGTACATTGTTTTTTACATATTGTTGCTTCTGGTTACTGATGCCATACCTGCATACTGCACTCCTGCCAGGCCGGCAACAACCGCGGGAAATACCTTGGATCCGGGCCTCAGGGAACAATTGTTAAAAATCATACCGGATGGCTTTATTCCTGTAAACGATCCGGGCTATGCCTTACAGCTTGGCGCCTTCAGGCTGAAATCAAACGCTGATGCCCTTCTGAAAAAACTTACAGGTCATCTTAAAAGAGAAGCTGTTATAGTTAAGGAGGATGGTTATTACAAGGTCAGGGTCCCGAGCTATGAAGACAAACCTGATACCCTTGAAAGACCTCCGTCTGCTTCAGTTCTTATTCGGTCCGATTCACTGTTAACATACTCACTGCTTAGCCGACTTTGTATAAAGCCTGATTATTTTGATAGTCATTTTTTTACAGGAGTACTTGATACAATAAAGAAATCGGCTGCATCAGCAGGAAAGATATTCTTTCTAAAAGGTGAGAGCCCGTGGCTGAAGAGAATCAATTATTTCGGGAAATCAGTATCTTTTGTCAATGTATTGATAGTGGCCATTGTCACCTCAATCACAATTATGTTCATACTTCTGTTTATAATCCTGCTTAACAGGAACAGGCTTGAAAAAGAGGAGAAACTTCAGCAGTTCCTGCTTGAGAAATACCAGAGTATGATAATTGATTACCTGTATGGAAATACAACAGCCGATGAGTTCCGGTCAATCGCATCCGACAACTACAGGCGACAGGTCCTTATTGACCAGCTGATAGACGTAAGTGTTAACCTGAAGGGCGACGCCAGTAATAAGTTGCTTACCCTTTACAAGCATCTCGGACTCGACAGGGATTCCATAGCAAGGGCCTATGATCACAGGTGGCACAAGAAGATAAAAGGTTTTCGTGAACTGGCTTTCATGGATATAAAAGATGCTAATGCTGCTATTTACAAAGCACTTAACTCGTCAAACGAAATACTCAGGATGGAAGCCCAGATAGCGCTTGTACGACTTAGTGATGATAATCCCTTTGAGTTTCTTACTCATCTTACAAGGCCTTTCTCCTTATGGGAACAGATTACACTCCATGAACTTATTATCCAGCATGATTTGCCAATACCTTCCTTCAGGGTATGGCTTCATTCAACAAACCCTACCGTGGTGATGTTCGCACTAAGGATGATAAGAGAGTTCAAACAGGAGGAATCGGAGGACAGTTTAAAGAGTGTACTCCTTCATCCAGATCCTGCAGTAAGGAAACTTGCTGTACAGGTGGCCGGTGATATGAAGATGCATTCCACTCGCGAGGTGATGAGGAGCATGTATAAGAACCAGGAATATAACATCTGCCTGGAGATAATAAGATCGCTGGGTAAAATGCCCGATCCCTCTATGATAGGTTTTCTGAAGCTTGTTATCGACAAGGAAGATGACGTACAGCTTCAGATTGAAGCTACAAAAGCAATGGAAAATATTGGGGAAGAAGGAATAAGTGCACTTGTTAAACTAATGAAATCAGAATACAAGAATTATAATATTATAATCAGGCATGTGCTTGACAGAAGGATATACTAAAGAACAATGCATTTCATTTTTGCAAATATTATTTTCATACTTACAATAATCCTTTTCGGGTCGTACCTGATACTTGGGATATTTTCCGCCATTGCACTAAGAAAGTATCTCAGGAAGAACAGCTATGTCAATTTCAATTCACTAATGTTGTCACCCCTGAGTCCTAAGATATCAATAATTGCTCCTGCTTTCAATGAAAGTAAAACTATTATAGATAATGTCCGGACTCTCCTTTCATTGTATTATAATAATTTTGAGGTGATACTTGTGAATGACGGTTCTACAGACGATACATTTGAAAAGATTAAAAATGAATATGAACTGACAAGGGTCAATTATTATTTTGATTACAGGATACCGTGCGAAAGGATAAGGGGAGTGTATAAATCAAAGAATCCGTCATTCAGCCGTCTGACAGTCATTGACAAGAACAATGGGGGTAAGGCCGACTCGCTTAATGCCGGCATCAATATTTGTAAAAGCAATCTTTTTGTTTCGGTTGATGCTGATTCAATAATTGAACCGGATTCGATCCTTAAGCTTGTCAAGCCATTCCTTGAGGAAAAGGACCGTAAGGTGATAGGCGCAGGCGGGGTAATAAGAATTGTCAACTCATGTGATGTGGAAAGTGGCCATATCCGTGAGATACATCTTCCCCGTCAGATACTGCCACGTTTGCAGGTACTTGATTATACGAGGGCCTTCCTTCTTGGAAGGATGGCATGGAGCCAGCTCGATGGACTGATGCTGATATCAGGGGCAATGGGTATCTTCGATCGTGAGACAGTTATCAAAGCCGGGGGGTACAGCATAAAAACCGTAGGGGAGGATATGGAGCTTGTACTCAGGATGAGGAGGAAGATGGCAGAGGAGAATGTGAAATATGAAGTAACATATATTCCCGATCCTCTTTGTTGGACAGAAGTGCCGTCCGATTTCAGATCGATGAGGAAACAGCGTACAAGGTGGACCCGGGGCCTTGTGGAGTCATTAAGAGCTCATCGTAAAATGTTTTTTAATCC
>DATFLA010000063.1:0-4040 GCA_035268305.1 Bacteroidales bacterium
CGATATCAGAAAGCAATTCTTCAGCAACTTTTCTTAAGCGTGCTTCTGTATACCTCATAGCAGCAGGGCTATCCCCATCTATAGATCCGAAGTTTCCCTGACCTTCTATCAAAGGATAACGCAATGACCACTCCTGTGCCATTCTTACCATAGCATCATAAACAGCAGTATCACCATGTGGATGATACTTACCAAGCACCTCCCCTACTATTCTTGCAGATTTTTTATGGGCCCTGTTTGAAAGCACACCAAGTTCTGACATTCCGAACAGAACCCGCCTGTGAACAGGTTTCAGACCATCTCTTACATCAGGTAAAGCACGCGACACAATCACCGACATTGAATAATCAATATACGCTGATTTCATCTCCTCCTCAATGTTTACCTGGACTATTCTCTCTCTCTCTGACATAACAGATTAAATATTAAATATATAACACCAAATGCCACTTCCTGGATTTGGAATTACGAAAATAGACATAATTTGGCTATTTTTGACCTTTATAAGGTGTGAATTTTTAACATTCTTTGTTCATAAATGGGCATGAAAATTGTCATATAGTTATTATGCATAATTTACCTTTGAAATTGGAGGTATGTGTACTTATGTCTGATTTAACTGACAATATGTCGTTTTTCAGAATTTTTAAAAGATAATTGAAACAACAAAATATGGATTCACAATTTTCACAAAGGGTAAAAGATATTCTCGGATATTCAAAAGAAGAGGCTATAAGGTTGGGCAACAGTCATATAAGTCCTGAACATCTTTTCCTTGGGATACTGAGGGATGGTGAAAGTGCTGCAATTGAGATACTGATCAACCAAAATGTTGACCTGATGGTTCTTAAAGGATCTCTTGAGAAAAGTATCAGAGTAGAAAGCCCTGTTCCGGTTGCTGATCATGAAGTAATACCATTGCTTCGCAGTACCGAACGAATACTCAAACTGGTTTATCTTGAAGCTAAATCACTTAAAAGCAATACAATAGATACAGAACATCTGCTGCTTGCAATACTCAAGGATGAGAATGCGCTTGTAACGAGGTTTCTGTCGGAACTTGATGTTGATTACCAGTCGGTAAGAAGGATGGTTGAAGCAGAGCTGCCATCAGCTCAGGCTGATTATCCCCGTGATGAAGATGAAGAAGGCCAGAGTTTTGGCAGTCCGGGTAAAGGACAGTCCTCTTCTTCTTCTTCTTCCAAAACATCATCAGATACTCCTGTTCTTGACAATTTTGGCATAGACCTGACAAAAGCGGCAGAAGAAGGCCGTCTAGATCCTGTTGTTGGCAGGGAAAGGGAGATAGAGCGACTGGCACAGATTCTGTCAAGACGAAAAAAGAATAATCCTGTACTTATTGGTGAACCGGGTGTTGGTAAGTCTGCTATTGCAGAAGGCCTGGCACTGCGCATTGCCAAAAAGAATGTTTCGAGGGTTCTTTTCACAAAAAGAGTAGTGGCTCTCGACCTTGCATCAATTGTTGCCGGTACAAAATACAGGGGGCAGTTTGAGGAAAGAATGAAAGCCATTCTCAACGAACTGTCTAAAAATGATAATATTATCCTGTTCATTGATGAGATACATACAATTGTTGGTGCAGGAGGAGCTACGGGATCTCTCGATGCAGCCAATATGCTTAAACCGGCACTTGCCCGAGGTGAGATTCAGTGTATCGGGGCCACAACTCTCGACGAGTACAGGCAGCATATTGAAAAAGACGGAGCCCTGGAAAGAAGATTCCAGAAGGTAATTGTTGAACCTACTTCAATCGAGGAAACAATAAATATTCTTCATAATATTAAGGAAAGATATGAAGAGCATCATAATGTAAACTACACTGATGATGCTATTGAAGCCTGTGTTAAGCTTACCAACAGGTATATTTCCGACCGGCATCTGCCTGATAAGGCCATAGATGCACTTGATGAAGCCGGTTCCAGGGTTCATATAACCAATATAGTTGTTCCTGAAAAAATACTTTCTCTTGAAAAGCAGCTCGACGATACCAAAAAGGAAAAAATGGCAGCGGTGAAAAACCAGAATTTTGAAAAAGCTGCCAGTTTCAGGGATCGCGAAAAAGATCTTCTTGATGCAATTGAAGAAGAGAAAAAGAAATGGGAAAAGGAACTGTCTGTTAACAGGGAGACGGTGGATGCGGAGAAGGTAGCTGAAGTTGTTGCAATGATGACAGGCGTTCCTGTACAGAGGATCGCACAGACAGAAGGTACCAAATTGCTTAAGATGGCCGATGCCCTTAAGGGAAGTGTGATAGGTCAGGATGAAGCTATTAAGAAGGTTGTTAAATCTATCCAGAGAAACAGGGCCGGTCTGAAAGATCCAAACAAACCAATAGGTACTTTTATCTTCCTTGGTCCGACAGGTGTGGGTAAGACGCAGCTGGCAAAGGTTCTTGCCAAATTCCTTTTCGATACTACAGATAACCTTGTGAGGATCGATATGAGTGAATATATGGAGAAATTCTCGGTATCGAGACTTGTTGGAGCACCTCCGGGATATGTAGGTTATGAAGAAGGCGGACAACTTACTGAGAAAGTTCGCAGAAAACCATACTGCGTTGTGCTCCTCGATGAAATAGAAAAAGCTCATCCCGATGTATTTCATATCCTTCTCCAGGTATTGGATGAAGGCCAGCTGACAGACAGCCTGGGCAGACGAATCGATTTCAGGAATACAATCGTTATCCTTACATCAAATATTGGAACAAGGCAGCTTTCAGAATTCGGACAGGGAGTCGGATTCAATACAGCAGCTAAAACGGCTAAAAGGGAAGAACAGACTAAAAGTATTTTGCAGAAAGCACTGCAGAAAACCTTTGCTCCTGAATTCCTTAACAGAATCGATGACGTTATTATGTTCAACGCTCTTTCAAAAGAAGATATTGAACAGATAATTGACCTTGAACTGAAAGGACTGTATGAAAGAGTAAGGGCTCTTGGTTACCACGTTAAGATTTCAACGGCTGCCAAGGATTATATTGCCGACAAAGGCTTTGATGCAAACTTCGGTGCAAGGCCTTTGAAAAGAGCTATTCAGAAGTATCTTGAAGACCCTATGGCAGAGGTTCTTATTAAATCAAACCTCCAGGAAGGAGATACAATACAGGTAAGTTTTAATGCCGATAAATCGGAGATTAAGATCAAGATCCAGAGGAAGAAACCTGAACTGCCTGAGAAATCGGATACGCAATCGGAATCGTTAAATTGATATGCATCCTTATCCTGGCTGCAAAGCCAGGATAAGGAAAGGTATAGTAATTAAAATGTAAATGATAAATATCGTCCTGAGATTTAGGACTATAGCATTTTCATAGATTTTCAGGTATGCCGTAAAGATCGAATTCTGTAGATTCGGTTATCCTTATATTATAAAATTTACCCGGATTAAGATTATACTCAGATGGTATGAGTACTTCCTGGTCAACCTCCGGGCTGTCAAATTCGGTTCGTCCTATACAGAATTCTCCTTCCTTTCTGTCTATAAGCACTTTAAGAACCTTATCAATGTGTTTTCCGTTCAATTCTTCAGATATGTCCTGCTGTATGGTCATAAGCTCGGCTACCCTGTCATTTTTCACTTCTTCCGGAATATCATCGCTGTAATGAGTGTAAGCAAATGTACCTTCTTCATGTGAATAAGGGAAAACACCCAGCCTGTCGAACCTGAAGTCTCCTATAAAATCACACAGCGCTCTGAAATCAGCTTCCGTTTCACCGGGATAACCTGTAATAAGTGTGGTCCTGATAGCAGCATATGGAAGTTTTGTCCTTATTGTCTCAAGAAGTTTTATTGTATCCTTCCTGTTATGTGATCTTTTCATCGATCGCAGCATGTTATCCGTGATATGTTGTATGGGAATGTCAATATACTTGCATACACGGTTATTATCTTTTATTATATCAAGCAATTCTACCGGAAAACCAGCGGGATAAAGGTAATGAAGGCGTATCCAGTCAAAACCGGTTGTTTCAGTCAGCTGCCTGACAAGTCCCGGCAGGGCTTGTTTCCTGTAGAGGTCA
>DATFLA010000064.1:0-5375 GCA_035268305.1 Bacteroidales bacterium
GTCGCAAAAATATAACGAGTTTTTTTAATATCATAGCGACATGTGAAATAAATTGAAAATTTCATTGAACCTGTATTGACTATATGTTAGCCATTTCCGATATTTGAGTTTTGCAAATTATTGATATCTGGAAGTTTAAAAACAAAATTACATGACTAAATTTTTTTCTTTCAAAGCAGTCTTGGCCTCGGCAGCAACCATGGCGTTGCTTATTTTGGCTCCTTGTTTAACTCTGGAATGTAGTGCACAAACACCACCGGAAGGAAACATTAAAATGGTTTACAATTACCCGGCAGGTGCTCCACTTAAATACCGTGCTGAAGGTAAGATTGTACAGGATATGGATATTAACGGCCAATCTATGCTTGTTAATATCTCGACCTATACCGGTTGCAGCATAAGCCCGGCCGGAACAAACGACGGAAATCTTGTTCTTGAGATCAGGATTGACTCAATGGCCCAGAATATAGACTCTCCCCAGGGTGTTTACGGAGGTCCTGTAACCGGGGTAACCAATAAGTCGTTCAGAATTATTATTGCACCTGATGGCAGAACCATCGACATGTCAGCTGCTGCTGAAATACCTATAACAGTGCCCGGAAGTGGTGACAGTGATGCATCCCAGACATTTTCCGACTTTTTCCCTGTATTGCCCGATAATGCAGTTGCTGTGGGGGATGCATGGGTTACCCATGATACTTCAAGTATTAAGAATGAATCCATGTCTAGATGGATGCCTGTTGAATCGGAATGTAAGTTTGAAGGTTATGAGGATCTCGACGGAATAAAATGTGCTAAAATAACCGCAAGTATGAAGGGAACGATGAAAATTACCAACCAGTCGCAGGGCATGGAAGTAACAAGCAGCGGAACCCTTACAGGTGAAAGGACCCTGTATTTTGCCGTGGATAAAGGTTATTATATTAAAGAAGTGGTAAAATCACAGATGAATGGTACTGTGGAAATTGCTGATCAGGGAATGTCGTTTCCTGTTGTAATGGATATTAATACAACAAATGAGCTTATACGGTAATCACTTATTACCAGATGGGGCTTTTATTACTATTCCGGTATAAGGAGTTTTGCCTTCTGTACTGAATCCGGCCGGCCTGGTATATTCTTTCCTGTCGATATAGGTCTGAATATAATACAGTCCCTCTTTTTTGAATATAAGGGGGATTGTATATGAAATACCCTTTTTATACCCGGTGAGTTCCCAGGGCGGGATAGTCCTGTATACATCTCTGGTATAATCGTTGTAGCTGCCCATTGCAGTTATCCTGCCCGGTTTCAGAGGCTTAGGGAATTTTTCGTAGTAGACGATAAGAAAATACGGATACATTGTGCCGTCAGTCTCAAGCGTTATCTTTGCAGTATCACCGGGATTTACTTCATCTGGTATGTTGGCAAAGGTGAAGTACCTGTCTATAAACTCCTCGTAATACCTGAACTGGTTTCCCGTCAGGTAATATCCAATACCTACATAGTTGTGTGATTTATTTATTATGTTTTTCTTATGGCCATCGTAGGGTGCTTTTTCATCCATGAATGACTGATGACCTTCTTCCATCATGGAACTTATGTTGTTATTGTCTGCCGGATAATTATCTGATGACCATTCGCCATAGGCATTTTCCATAACATGATCGTACCCGCCCGCAAAAGCATATCTCATATAAGGCGTCTCTCCTGCCAGATCCCGGTGACCAGTATATTTATTAATGGCTGCCTCTCTGCACATTTTATTTGCAACCCTGGAAGCAAGGATATCCAGTTTTAAAGGAGAAGCATTATGCTTCCTGCGACTCCTGTTAATTACTTCCAGTTGAGCAAGCTTGAGTCTTAATGCATTCTCATCATCCTTGTATCCGGCCAGCCTGAGTTCACTCTCATTCTGTTTTATATACATATCCAACTCATCTGCCTGGTGACTGAAAGCCGGTCGTGGCAGAAAGGAGCGGGGAAAGAAAAAGATAACAATCAGCAGTATTAATAGTATTTTTATTTGTTTCCAGGTTTTCCTGAACATATGTCCCCCTCTGCTTGTTATAATGACATTATAATCAGTTATTAAGCAAATATCTTCACATTAACAACTATCACACTCAAAATTAATTATTCTCATGAAAACAAATAAATTAAGTATGATGTTTTTTATGATGGCACTTTCTGTAGCGGGTTTAGCCCAGGCTAACAATTTCTATAATTTTAAGGTTCATACTCTCGATGGTGGTGAGTTTGACTTCAGCAGCCTCAAGGGTAAAAAGGTAATGATTGTCAACACTGCCTCAAAATGTGGATTCACACCCCAGTACAAAGGTCTTGAAGATCTTTATAAAAAATACGGTGATGAACTGGTTATTATTGGATTCCCGGCTAATAATTTTGCAAACCAGGAACCCGGAAACGCTGCAGAGATAAGGAAATTCTGTACGGATAACTACGGTGTTACTTTTCCGATGATGGCAAAAATATCAGTTAAGGGATCAGATATGGCTCCTGTGTATAAATGGCTGACGGAGAAGAAGGAAAACGGGGTAATGGATTCGGAGGTAAAATGGAATTTCCAGAAATATCTTATTAGTCCTGACGGTAAGCTTGTGGATGTTGTGTACTCAAAGGATCCTCCCGACTGTGACAGAATACTGGCATGGCTGAATACTAAATGATAATGCAGACAGCTTTTTGATATAAAAAGTTATATATCGGGTATTGCCAATACCCGTTTGGGGAGACCGGGATGTGTAAGATTGATTACAGCAGGCAGGGAATGAACATCCTGGTCTCCTTCATATATATCCTGTAGGGATCACCGAACCGTGCTATCATCTCCCTCTCTTCAATTAATGCTGTAAGCCAGACTGCTACGAGGTTGATTACTCCAAGTATTATTTGCAGGGTGCCCGGATCTTTTAACAGTATTCCTGTTCCAAGAAGAAAAACAGAGAGATAAAGGGGATGTCGTATGTAACCGTAGATACCTGACTTAACAAGTACTGACGTATCTTCAAAGTTAATTGTAGGATTCCCCCGGTTTCTTAGAAGAAGATAACCGGCAACAACCGTATAGGCTGAAATTATGAGGCAAAGCCATGATATAATATGTATTGGCGTGAAAGGAGATTTAAACCAGTTGGAGTAATTGAGCAGCAGTAGTATGAAAACACTTTCAAAGGCAAAGAATCTTGAGATGCCATGATATCTCCTGTATCGCAGTGATAAAAACCACGAGAACCATATTATCAGCACGGTACCTGCTCCAAGTATTATCAGTTTGATATATTGCATCTCTCAGGTATAACAATCTGGGATGGATGATGTTCAGGTTTTGTTATGTAATATTCAGATTATCAGCGTTTATGGTCTTTAAGTGGGAATACTATTTTTCAGGTGTTTTTTCATTCAGTTTTTTGATATAGTCGTAAACCTCAACCTGAGAACGGTATTCGTTTTTTCCTTTTTCCACGAAAGTATTAGACTGGTTTTCATCTATTATTCTGGCTTTTACATTATCGTTCCACTGGATATCAAATACTCTTCTAATCTCACATTTGATTGTTTTGTCGAATACCGGGCATGTGACCTCTATACGGTGATCAAGGTTGCGTGGCATCAGGTCGGCAGATGATATGTAAATGTGTTCATTTCCATTATTCCCGAAAATAAAGAACCTTGAATGTTCCAGAAATCTGTCAACTATTCCGATTGCCTGTATGTTCTCACTTACCTTTTTCACACCGGGGACAAGTGAGCACATTCCCCTTATTATTAGTTTAATGTCAACTCCTGCACTGCCGGCTTTATAAAGGTACTGGATTATTTCAGTGTCGGTAATATTATTGAGCTTAAGGTAAATAAATGCCTTTCTTCCCTCTTCTGCATTCTTTATTTCATTTTCTATAAGTGAAATTAGCTTGTTACGCAGGAAAAACGGAGAAAGTACGAGATGGTAGAAATTGTCTTTTTTATAATTAACACTGAAAAAGTTAAAAGCCTTATATACTTCGTTTGTGATTTTCTTGTTTGTAGTGAGCAAAAGATGATCGGTATACACTTTGGCAGTGTCTTCGTTGAAATTGCCTGTACCTACAGCTGCATATCTCTGGGTTATATCGTTTTTTACCCTTGTTACAAGGCATAACTTTGAGTGTACCTTTAAGCCGGGTACTCCATAAATCACTTTGACACCTTCATCGAGCAGCTTATTTCCCCATAGCATATTGGCTTCTTCATCAAATCGTGCCTGTAGTTCAACTACTGTTACCACTGTCTTGCCGTTCCTGACAGCATTCAGGAGGGCATTTATCACACTGGAGTTCCGGGCCAGCCTGTAGAGTGTTATCTGAATTGTTGTTACATAGGGATCTATTGAAGCCTCACGCAGCAGGTCGATGAAATGATCAAAAGGATGATAGGGGAAGAAAAGCATAATATCTTTCTTCTTGATAGCAGACAGAATACTTTTACCGGAAGGAATATCCTTATGTGGAATGGCCGGCAGTGCCGGGCTGTATAGTTTTTTCTTTTCCAGCGACGGGAATCCCATAAAATCCTTAAAGTTATGATACCTGTTGGCCGGTATTACAACATCGTCGGGTCCGATATTGAGTTTTTTCTTCAGGAGGGCCAGGAGCTCATCAGGCATTGTCCGGTCATAAATAAAACGGACAGGAGTTCCCTTTTTTCGCTGCTGAAGACTTTTTGACAACTTATCAATATAACTCTCTGATATATCATCTGCTATTTCAAGCTCTGCATCTTTGGTAAGCTTAATAGTATATGCATAAATTTCGTCAAAATCGAAAATGAAAAATATCTCATTCAGTCCGTATCTTATAATATCATCGAGAAACATTATATATTTCTCGTTATCTTTCTCAGGGAGTACAACAAACCTTGGCAGTACGCCATTTGGAATCTCAAGTAAGGCAAACCTTTTCTTCTTGGTATCCTTTTTCACCAGGTATATTGCAAGGTAAATATCATCATCGGTCAGGTTGGGGAAATCCGAATTTTTTTCAATAAGAAACGGCATGAGCCTGGTGCGGACTTCATTATGGAAAAATTCACGGACAAATTCAGTCTGTTCCTGGTTCAGCTCTTTTTCATTTATTATATGGATATGGTGCTTGGCAAGATCCTCAATGATATCAGAATAGGTTGTTTCAAACCTCTCATTCTGCGAAATAACTATTTCCTGAATTTTTTTTAATGCAGACTTGGGACTGTAACCAAGTATATCTCTCGATTTTGAACCGAAGAGAGACAGCCTTTTTAGAGTGGCTACCCTTACACGGAAATATTCATCGAGGTTATTTGAAAAAATACCAAGGAATTTAAGTCTCTCTATGAGCGGGACATCCTTGTTTTCGGCC
>DATFLA010000065.1:0-4906 GCA_035268305.1 Bacteroidales bacterium
CGGCTGCAGAACCGGAACTCTCTTTTTCCTTAACCGGTTTTGTATCTTTTATTTCCTTTTTCTTTGTCACTTTTTCTGCGCTGACTGCCGGCTTCAAGGATTTTTTCCTGCGACGCCTTACACCGTAAGAGCCAATTACTATCTTGCCTCTTCTTGATTTTCTATCACCTTTGCCCATATTATTCTGGTATTGGTTATTTATTTCATTTCCGGGAATTCAAGCAAAGTTAATAAAATTCTTTATTTTTATTGACCATAATCAGGACTGAAGTTACAAACCTAAATTACAAATAATTACAGGAATATGACCTACTGCGGGTATATTAAGAATCTTACGGGAGAATCACTTCGGCTGCACAAGGAATACCATGATCATCATTACGGATTTCCTCTTGCTGATGATAATAAGCTTTTTGAACGGCTTATGTTTGAAATAAACCAGGCAGGACTGAACTGGATTCTAATACTTAAGAAACAGGACAATTTCAGGCTGGCTTTTGACAATTTCAGCATAGAAAATGTAGCTTCTTACGGAGAAGCTGATTTTAAAAGACTTATGAATGATAAAGGTATCATAAGGAACAGGTTGAAGATAAGAGCCGCTATAGACAATGCAGTAATAATCACCGGTTTAAAAAAAGAAGCCGGTTCATTCAGGAACTGGCTCGATAAGAATGCGGAAAATCATCATACACTGGAAGAATGGACCAGGCTATTCAAAAAAACATTCCGGTTCACAGGAGGAGAAATAACTAACGAGTTTCTGATGAGTACAGGATATCTTCCCGGTGCTCATGACAAGGATTGTCCCGTTTTCAGTAAAATTGAAAAAATCAGGATGAAAAATGAGAAGGAAAGACAGGGAGATAAGCAATATATCTGACATAGAATCAGTTATCAAATCGTGTGATGTCTGCAGAATTGCCTTTGCCAATGATAACATACCCTATATTGTTACAATGAATTTCGGATTTAGCGGGGGAGAGACTCCGTATATCTATTTTCATGGTGCTTCGTCCGGAAGAAAATTTGATATGCTAAGAAGGAATAACTATGTATGTTTCGAGATGGACACTGATCATGAGCTATACGGTGGGGAAACAGGATGCGACTGGGGAATGAATTTCAGGAGTGTGGTTGGTTACGGTTACATCACAATTGTGGAAGATCCTGTGGAGAGGAAGAAAGGCCTGGATCACATTATGCATCATTATACCGGAAGGAAGGATTTCCGGTATGATGAAAAAACAATGCGCGGCACCTGCGTTTTAAAGCTCTCTGTTATGGAAATGACAGGGAAAAAACGCTAACTTGCAGGAAATTAAATATCAGACTGGTAATATGGAGACTATGAATGATTTACGCCTTGCCGTACTAATCGATGCTGACAATGTTCCTTACAGTAATGTAAGAGGCATGCTGGAAGAGATTGCCAAATACGGAACACCTACATTTAAAAGGATATATGGCGATTGGACAAAGCCGGCGAAAAAAGGATGGAAATCGGTACTTCTCGAGAATGCCATTACTCCCATTCAGCAGTACAGCTATACAAAAGGCAAAAATTCCAGTGATTCCGCACTTATAATAGATGCAATGGATATCCTTTATTCAGGGAAAGTTGATGGATTCTGCATCGTCTCGAGCGACAGTGATTTCACAAGGCTGGCAACACGACTCAGGGAAGCCGGGATGAAGGTGATCGGGATCGGCGAAAAGAAAACACCTTCACCATTTATTATTGCCTGTGATAAATTTATTTACCTTGAGATACTTGCTGCATCCGACATTCAACCTGAGCAATCATCTCCCGAACCCGGTAAAACAGGAAGGGTAACAGTTAAAAAGAAGAAAATCGAATCAAATGAACCTCAAAGCCCGATGAAAACCGTTAAACGACTGATAGCCTCATCAACATCGGATCTTGCCGATGAGAATGGATGGGCATATCTTGGTGATGTCGGTAACCTCATACTAAAGAAGCAACCTGACTTTGACCCAAGGAACTTCGGTTTCACAAAGCTCACCCCTTTAATCAAATCACTTGATTTTGAGATAGATGAAAGGGTGTCAGGACAGGGTCATATTAAACATATTTATATACGAAATAAAAGAAGCTGACTGGTATTTTTAAGATGAAATGAACCGGTGAGGTTTGCCCGGATGCCTGATTCAACGAACAATTAAGCTAAATTCTTGTTTTAGATAAGTATTTAGTATCGTATATATTCTTCCCATTTGTACGTCAGCACGAGGGGTTAAGGTTCAAAAAGTTACTAAAGTACAACATTTTATGTCGATTATTATGCGTAATTATTTTTAGATATCGAAAAATAGTTTGACCTTTGTTACTGTTTTATTTACTTAATTATTGAATTATGAACATTTACGTAGGAAGTCTTCATTTTAAAATGAATGAAGCAGAACTTAGAGAAGTTTTTGAAGAGTATGGCGAAGTAACATCCGCTAAAATCATTTTTGACAAATACTCTGGTAAAAGTAAAGGATTTGGTTTCGTAGAGATGCCGAATGAATCTGAAGCAAAAAAAGCTATTGAAGAATTAAATGGTGCTGAAGTTGGCGGCAGGAACATCATTGTTAACGAATCTATTGAAAGAGCCGACAGAAGAAGTAATTTCAGAGGCGGCGATAATGACCGCAGAGGCGGTGGTCCCAATAGAAGAGACAACTACAGGTAATTAAAAATCTACGATTATGAAAGGCACTGTTAAATGGTACGACAGGGTAAAAGGTTATGGATTCCTTCAAACTGAAGATCAGAAGGATATCTTTATCCATCGCTCTGGTTTGGAAGTTGCACATACTGAACTTGAAGCAGGCCAGGCCGTTGAGTTTGAAATTGAGCAGAGAGAAAAAGGACCTGTTGCTGTCAAAGTAAAGAAAGTAGAGTAATCTTATTCCAACTGATAAACGGGAGGCTGTTAATAATTTTAAAACAGCCTCTTTTTTTTTATCTCTTCTGATCTTCCAGCCTGTAACCGGGCTCCTCTTTCTGGTCCTTTATCATCTCGGCAGGATCATCCAGGACAGGAGATTCTTTCAGTGCATCCCAGTCAAAATTTTCATCGTACGGAGTCAGTGCACTCTGCGGATCAAAGATTCTCTTGTCGGGAGGTAAGGCTTTATACGGCGTGAAATCCGGTTTTGAGGTGAACATCGCAGACAGATCTGTGGCCCCGGCATCGTACTGGTTAAGATAAGGAAGACCAAGAATATTCCAGAATGTCTTAAAGATACTTCCGAAGCTGTAATGAACACTGCTTATATAGTTCTTTCTTGAATACGGAGATATTACCATCAGAATACTACGGTGCGCGTCGATATGATCAACGCCGTTCTGTGCATCATCTTCCGTAATAAATATAGCCATGTTTTTCCAGTAAGGTGTATGCGACAGAAATTCAACAATGCGCCCTAAAGCAAGGTCGTTATCAACCATGTAACTCTCCCTGAATGGATAGCCTGCCCCGGGTCTTTCATCTGCCCCGTGATCATTCGGCAGGATAACGGTTATCACCTGGGGCATTTCCTTGCCCTCTCCACTCCATTTACTGCGGAACTCTTCTATAAACTGGCTTACCCTGAACTGGTCGGGAATAGCCATGTTAAATGTCGGATAATCCCTGGAAGTCCTTTTATACAGAGGGGCAGGCAAAGGGAAATTGGCAAATTGTTTTATCCCAGTGTATTTATAAGACGGATCATAGAATGCAGGTTCAAACATAACACTGAAGCCAAAATTATAGAAGCTTATTTTATTACGCTCCAGGTGATCCCACATCGATCCCGGTTCATTATAATCTTCCGGATAAATAGCTCCTGCAGCACCGTTCATTCCAAGGCTTCCGGGCGCCTTCGATGCCGGGTTATAATTCCTGTTACCCCCGTAGCTTGCAGGAGTACAGGTCTCAACCCACTCATTGGGATAGGTATTTACAAGCCATCTGTGACCATCGGCCGACACATCCGAATCGACATAGAAATTATCTGCCATTGCAAACTGCGCAGCCAGTTCCAGGTGATTGGCCATCACAGTTGCATTATTAACCTTACTGGTTCCGTCCCTGTTGGAAAAAGAGACATTATGTCCGTACCTGGCTATTGAAGGATCCCCGTTCCCTTTTTTTACCTGGCCAAAGACCTCATCATAAGTACGATTCTCTTTTGATATAAATACAATGTATTTGATTGGTGAACTCTTCTGACCACCATACAGGGGAACTGGATTATCAATTCTTTCTTTAAGAATATCAGAAGCATATCTCTTGTAGAAATTATTATCTATAACCTTCCGCGTGAGCCTCTTAAGCTTTGATGCTGAAGGAATCTTCATTATTTCAACTGTCCCTTTCATCAGGTTACCAATATATGTACCTTCAGGACCCTCAACAAAATCGCGGCCTCCGTTCGGACCGCTTCCGTAACCTTTAGCATTTGTTATAATAAGCTTTTTACCATCCGGAGTAACCTTAAGTTTCGACGGGAACCAACCCGTTGGAATATGACCAAGCACCCTGAATGATGGAATGTCAATAACACCTATCGCATTTATTCCGGCCTCAGCCACAAACAGTCTTTTTTCATCAGGAGAAACAGCCAGACCAAATGGGATAACACCCCTGAAGTGTTTTAATGTTTCATCCGGTTTTAGATAGATATTCGTAACTACAGTATCTGCCTTCAGATCAATGACCGTTATATTATCATTATTGCCATTGCTGGCAAATAAGAAATCGCGGGTGGCCACAACTGAATTAGGACTCGAGCCACCAACAGCCGGAATGCCTTCAACCATTTGTCCTACAAGGTTACCTGTTTTTATCCTTGCAGTTACAACAGGTTCCTCAGGTTTTTCAAGTGAAAGTGACCAGACAGAAAAAGCTTT